>SYHD01000038.1 GCA_005799265.1 Planctomycetia bacterium
CGACACGCTGCGTCTCGAAGCCGCGATGCCGCTCTACGGGCACGAACTCGGCGAAGATATCGATCCCTTTCAGGCCGGCCTGGCCTGGGCCGTCAAGTTGGACAAAGGCGACTTCCGCGGCAAGGAAGCGCTCGTGCGGCGGCAAAATGATGTGTCGCTGCGTCGGCGCGTCGGCCTGGAGTTGAAGGGCAAACGCATCGCCCGTGAAGGGGCGATCATCAAGGCAAACGGCAAGCCGGTCGGCGTTGTCACTAGCGGCACGCATTCGCCGACTTTCGCCTGGCCGATCGCCATGGGTTATGTGGAGCCAGCGTATCAGAAGGTTGGTGCGAATTTGATCGTCGATATTCGCGGCAATGACGAGGCAGCCATTGTCGTGCCGATGCCGTTCTACAAACGCGCGAAATGAACCGCCGCTTGCGGCTAAGCGCTCGCATGCCATCGCTTGGGTGATTGCGAGCGCTAAGCCGCAAGCGGCAAATACCAGGAGGAACGCATGGTCCCGAAGAATCTGCGCTACGCCGAGTCGCATGAATGGGCGAGCGTCGAGGGAGACGTCTGCACCGTGGGCATCACGAAGTTTGCGGTCGAGCAGCTCACCGATGTCGTCTTCGTCGAGTTGAGCAAGATCGGCAAGAAGCTCGCCGTCAAGGACGCGTTCGGCCAGATCGAATCGGTCAAGTCGGTCAACGATCTGTACGCTCCGGTCGCTGGCGAAATTATCGCGCGCAATGAATCGCTCGAGAAGGATCCGACCATCGTCTCCGGCGACCCCTACAGCAAAGGCTGGATGGTCAAGATTAAGATGACGTCGCCGGGCGATTATGACAAGCTGCTTTCTGTGGAGGCCTACGAGAAGCAAATCGCGTCGCAAGCGCATTGACCGCATTACCATTTGCGGCTAAGCGCTCGCTGGATGCCACGCGGAGGTGATCGCAAGAGATCCGGCGCGTGCTGAGCCGCAAGCGGCCTGGGTTTATAGAACATCACTTTGCCAACCTCAAGCATAGGATTGCTCCCTTGTCCTACGTGCTCAACACCGAAGCCGACCGCAAGGCGATGCTGGACAAGATCGGCGTCGCCTCTGTCGCGGATCTCTTCAAGATGATCCCCCCCGCGTTTCAGTTAGCGCGCGCGCTGCAAGTTCCCGAGGCGCTCACCGAGATGGACTTGCAGCAGCACATGACCGAGCTGGCGGGCCGAAATATCTGCGCCGACGACGCCGTCTGTTTCCTGGGCGGCGGCGCCTACGATCATTTCATCCCGTCCGTCGTCGATGCCGTCGCGAGCCGCAGCGAGTATTACACCGCCTACACGCCGTATCAGGCAGAGGCGAGCCAGGGAAGCCTGCAAGCTTTCTTCGAGTATCAGACCCTCATCTGCCAACTCACGGGTCTGGATGTCTCCAATGCCAGCCTCTACGAAGGCGGCAGCGCCGTTGCCGAGAGCGTTCTCATGGCCGTCAGCATCGAATCCGATCGGCCGAAGGTGCTGATCGCCGAGAGCGTACATCCCGAATATCGGCAAACGCTCAAGACGTATCTGGCGAACATCAACAAGGAAATCATCACGCTGCCGACGCCCAACGGCGCGCTCGACCCCGCCGAGTTGAAGAAACAAATTGACGCGAAGACGTTGTGTGTCATCGTGCAGCATCCGAATTTTTTCGGCAACCTCGAAGATGTTGAGGCGATCTCGGCCCTCTGCAAACAGCACGGCGCCCTGTTCGTCGTCAGCTTCGACGCGATCAGTCTTGGCCTGTTGAAACGGCCGGGCCAGTATGGCGCCGACATCGCAATAGGCGAGGGGCAGTGCCTGGGCAATCCGCTGGTTTTCGGCGGGCCGTACCTGGGCATCATGGCGTGCCGCGAGCAGTTTGTACGCAAGATTCCGGGGCGTATCGTCGGGCAGACGGTCGATCGCAATGGTAAGCGCTGCTGGGTGCTAACGCTGCAAACGCGCGAGCAGCATATTCGCCGCGAGAAGGCGACCAGCAATATCTGCACGAACCAGGGGCTATTCGCCCTGCGCGCCGCAGTCTATCTTGCTGCCGTCGGCCCGCACGGCTTGAAGGAGACGGCGAATTTGTGTTTGCAGAAGGCGCACTATCTCGCTGATGAGCTGTGCAAGATTCCGGGCGTGTCGCTCAAGTTCAAGCAGCCGTTCTTCAAGGAATTTACGGTGCAAGTCTCAGGCGACGTGCCGACGCTGCTCGCGAAGCTGCTGAAAGCGGGCCATCACGCGGGATTGGCGCTCGGACGCTGGTATCCGGCGCTGGGCAATTGCTTGGCCATTGCCGTCACGGAGAAACGAACACGCGCGGAGTTGGATGGATTCGCGGCCGCATTCAAGAAATGCGTTGGGTAGCTCCGGTGCTGGCGCATTGGTCGTAGCGCTCGCAGGATGCGGCCCCTTGCGAACGCTGTTTGTGCGCGAGCGCTAAACGGCCACGGAAGATGAATCATGACCAACAACCAATCGACCGATCTCTTGTTTGAAATTAGCCACCCCGGCAGGCGCTGTCATCGCACGCCGGCCTGCGATGTGCCGGCACGCGAAGCCAAGGAGCTGCTCCCCGCCGGCGCGTTGAGTGAGGCCGCGCCGCCGTTGCCTGAAATTGGCGAGATCGATCTCATCAGGCATTTCGTCAATCTCTCCAAACGGAACATGTCGATCGACACGAATTTCTATCCGCTCGGCTCCTGCACGATGAAGTACAATCCCAAACGGCACGAACGCCTGGCTGCTCTGCCTGGCATGGCGAATCTGCATCCGTTGCAGTGCGATGAATCGTGCCAGGGAATGCTCGCGCTGCTCTGGTCGATGCAGGAAATCCTGGCCGAGATCGCTGGCCTCGACGCCGTCGCCTTACAGCCGGCTGCGGGAGCGCACGGCGAATTGGCCGCTCTTCTCGTCGCGGAAGCGTACTACCGCGATCGCAACGAAAAATCGCGCACGCGCGTTCTCATCCCTGACAGCGCGCACGGAACCAATCCCGCCAGCGCCGCCATCGCCGGGTTCGATACGGTCTCGATCAAGAGCACGAGCCAGGGCTTCGTTGATCTTGCGGACCTCAAGTCGAAACTCGACGAACGCACGGCCGTGTTCATGATTACCAATCCGAACACGATCGGCCTGTTCGAGTCGCAGATCGGTGAAATCACCAAGCTCATCCACGACGCGGGCGGGCTGGTTTATCTCGACGGCGCCAACATGAAC
>SYHD01000039.1 GCA_005799265.1 Planctomycetia bacterium
CGAAGGTTCCGGTCGAGTTCCAGGCCGACCAGTTCGCGGCGTATCTGCTGATGCCGCGCGACCTTGTCACGCAAGCCTGGCACGACTGGCGTGGCAACCTGGAGCCGATCGTGCTGGATGAGTTGAAGGCGAATCGGGAGCAGATCTTGGCCGACGAGATGGGACGCCGGGGCGGTTTTCGCGCCGACGAAGATGACATGGTGCTCGAGCATTGTAGCCGACCGCTCGCGGAAAAGTGTCAGGTTTCCGCGAAGGCAATGCGAATTCGGTTGGAGGATCTGGGTCTACTGCTGCGGAAGAGGGAATTATCGCTGTTCGCGTGAGCGGCGATATTTTTTTTGTCTGTGCGTTTACTGTTCATTGGACAGAGAACGCGGATTGGGGGACTATCATGGCAAAGCATTTCGATCTGAGGAAGCAGCTCAGGCTGCACGACAAGGGGCTGCTTCGGCGCCTGTTTGCCGAGCATAAGGAGCTGCTCGAGTTCCCCTGGGACTCGATGAAGCCCCACGAGGTGAACCCACTCGTCGAAGCATGGGAGGGCCTTGATGAGGACAAGCGCAAGCAGGTCCAAGTCATCCTTCAGGACGTCCACGAGCTGGCCGACGAGCGCAGTCACAAGGTGCTGACCGAGGACCTGGAATGGCGTCACCCCGGCAAGCTGACAACTTTTGGCGAACAGAAGAGCCTGCTCGACAAGGCGCTGTGGGCATACCTCGAAACGCGGGACGCGTTCGATGAGGCGGCAATCTTCGCGCGCGCCGAGGCGTTGCGCAACGGGCAGTTCGCCAATCGCTGGAACAGCCTGCCGCCTAAGAAGATCAAACTGACCGAGGCAATGAAGGAAGCGCTCCAGGAGGAGATTCGCACCTACTACTGGAAGAAGGAGCTGCGCGGCGAGGTCTGCCGGGTCCATCACTATCCGCGGGCTAACGGTGCTGAGTTCTTCTTCGCGTACCTGCCGGACTGGCCCGACAAGCGGCTGGTCTTCGACACGGACGGAAACCTGACGCCGCGCGAGGAGTGCTACACCTTCACCAACGTCTTCATCTACATGCCCGACGAAGGCGCCATCGAGATGATCGCCAAGGGCGGCAAGAAGGTCCATCTCTCTCTGCGCAAGGCGTTCTGCAAGACGATCCTCGACGTCGATGTGGATGACGACGAGCCGATTCGGGCGACCTACCAGCTCGAGCACTTGCTCGACCCCAAGTTCGCGTTCACGACCGAGGACGACGACCGAATCGCCGTGGTCCGCCTGCGGCGCATGCGGTTGGTGCCGATGATGGGCGCGCCGGCAATCGAATTCGTCGAGCCGAAATTCCTGGAAGATGCCAGCCATGCCGACGTCGTGTCGGCGATCAATGCGCTCCTCGGGGCATACGAGTTGAATCGCTCCTTGGTCAATGTGACACAAGTCAGCATCCAACTCCAGTTCCTCAGCGACGGCCGACGCAAACCCAAGACGATGACCTTCAATGTCAGTTGTCCGACCTCCTGCGACCTGAAGAGCAAGCCCGACGATGTGCGTGTCGTCGGCGAGCGATGCATCAAGCGTTGGGGGATTCTCAAATGAACAACGCTCTCGCCTACCTTTGGCCGCTGATGGACGCTCCAAGGCCAATCGTGGCCGCGCACATCGTGGCAGCTTGGCCCGCGGGCGTTCACCAGCGCCTTCTCGAGCTTGGGTTCCTAGTCCAAGCTGCGGACGCCGATCGCGTGCTGTGCCCTGAGTGCCAGGGGCACATCGAGGAAGTGATCGCGAGCGATGGTCCTGGCGGAACCCCTCGGTTCTATGTCGCATGTCCCGAGGTCAGTCGCGCCCACGTTCCGGCAGCGACACGCCGCCAGTGGGCGGTGAACGCGCCCCGCTTCGCGGAGGCCCTCGCCGCCACGCTGAAGCTGACCGGAGTCTGCACGGAGCTTGCGCCGAATCGTGCATGGCGCCTGGGCTGCACAACGTGGCAGGATGCGACGCGCGACGTTGTGTTGGCTCGCGGCCTGCACTGGGGCGACGCGGCGACCGTGCGCGCAGTCATCGTGCGAGCGCGAAAACCGATCGTGTTTGTCCCTGACGCGAAACCGTCTGACGATCTTTGGCGTGGGCGGGTTCCCCCGATTCTTGCCCTGTCGCAGGTTGCGACGGATTGCGAGAAGGGAATTGACGTGGACCCGCTGGAGATCGCAGCGGCGATCCAGGACGCCGGCGAGCGGGTAAGTGACTCGGGCACCATCGCGATCGGCATGGATCAGCTCAAATCGTTGATCCGACAGCAAGTGAAAGCGGAAGGGAAAACCGGCCTTATCGACGACATCCTCGTGGCAGCCTACCGTCAGCACGGCACGGTTCGTGAGGCGGCCGCATACTTGTCGCGTGAGACGGGCCAGGAAGTCTCGAAGGACCAGGTTCATCGCGCATTGCAGCGATCCGGCGGCGTTGCTGTTGTCCTCAACAACCATGATAGCCCTTCGGTCGTCCGCTCGCGCCCCTCGGCACGCGGTCGGAAAACAAAAAAACCAACCACCTCCATCTAACAAACCATCACACCAATGAGGCTCCTATGCGAACCGAGAAGTTTACCCACCGCCAACTCGCCATACTCGATTTCATGCGGCGGCATCTGGTCGAATTCCAGCGCCTGCCAACGATCCGAGAGATCGCGTCAGCGTTCGGGATTCAATCCCCAAACGGCGCCGTGTACCACCTTCGGGCCCTGACGCGCAAGGGTGCTATTGTCCGAACGGCAAGATGCCAGAACCGAGCAAGCTATCGCTTGGCGGGCATAATCCTCCGTCTTGAGGTGGCGCCGACGGACTTGCGACGCTACGAACCGCGTGACGAAGAGTTGTCGCAGCGATGCGACAACTTGAATCCGCCGATGAAATCACCGAACTCGTTGGGAGAAAGGAGCTTGCAGACAGAACCGACAGTCACAGATCCGTGCGCATGATATCGCAATCGCGACAGGGCGGCCGCCGGGTGAAGGCCGTGAGGCAATAACCCGGCAGTATGCTCTCAGCGCTTGCGATGGATTCGCGGGGACACACCGCGACGCAGCGCTTCCGCCCACGCTGGGCGGATGTCCGTGGTTCAGCCTCCGGTCCCGGAGGCTCACATGGACCGCGCGCACGGAAAAGACTTCATTCTGACCAGCTACGCACGTAATCTGATCCGGGTCAAGGCACACCAACTTTGCACACGCCGGGACTTCCACACTTCCGATCCCGACGACCTTCAGCAAGAACTCTGGCTCGCCGTCTGCGAACGCATGGATCGGTTCGATCCGACCAAGGCATCCCTGGACACGTTCATCGACCTGGTCGTGAACAAGGCGCTCGCTTCGCTACTGCGGAGCCGACAGCGGCTCAAGCGGGACAAGGGGACCTACGTGCAATCCCTTGACAAGATGATGGCAACACCGAGCGGCGAAACCGTACCGCACGGCGACATCGTCACTGAATCCGACCTGGGCCGTCGCACAGGACACTACCCGCGTGAGACGGCCTGTGATCCTGCGATTGGGGAGGCATTAGCATACGCACTTTCCGAGATGCCCGAGGACCTTCAGGACATCAGTCGACGGCTGATGTCCGGCACGGTGAACTCGGTGGCCCGCGAACTGAAGGTGTCGCGGCGGTCAATTCGGAATGCCTGCCTGTCGATCCGCGATCATCTTGAGCGAGCCGGGCTGAAAAATTCGTAGATGGCGGACAACTCGCCGACAAACGGCGTACCTAACTGCCGTGGAGACTTTCGCGGCGGTTTACTTTTCGAGGACCAATGATGAACCGATTCCTGCTCTTCGTCTTTCGGCCAAACGTGCCGATTCGCGACGTTGAAGAGACGTTGCACCTGGCGATGTTCGCCGTCGAAGGCCTGGCCGGCCGCACCCGCGTTCGCCAGGACACCTTCTATTTTCTGGACCAGATCGGCCGGGCAGTTCTTATCTACGAAGGGAATTTCGTCGGCTGGCTCGTGGCCCGTGTTTTTGCGGCGTTGATCTCGCGGGAATTCGGGGATGGCGCATGCCAAGTCCTTGTTTCCCGTGATCCACAAATCCCATCCAGCGCCCGTCAAGCCGAGGAGGTGACCACATGAGTCTCCTGGCTAACGTTCAGCGCGGCCGCACGCCACGGCCGCCCCGTCTGCTCGTCTATGGAACGCCTGGCATCGGCAAAAGCACGTTCGGGTCGCAAACCCCGAAACCGATTTTCATTCCGACCGAGGACGGCCTGGACGAAATCGACTGTGCCAAGTTTCCGCTGGCCGCCAATGTCGAGGAAGTGATCTCGGCCCTCAAGGAGTTGCGGACACAGCAGCACGACTACGAAACCGTGGTTCTCGACAGCCTCGACTGGCTGGAACGGCTGATCTGGGATCGCGTGTGCGCCGAATTCTCGGTGAAGAACATCGAGAAGGCTGACGGCGGCTATGCCCGAGGCTACAACCACGCCCTCACCCATTGGCGCGAGGTCATCGACCAACTCAACCTGCTGCGCAGTCAGCGCGGCATGGTGATCATGCTGATCGCCCACGCGAAGGTCGAGAAGTTCGAGGATCCCGAGGCCCCGCCCTACGACCGCTACTCGCCGCGCTTGCACAAGCACGCCTCGGCTCTGGTCAGCGAGTGGTGCGACGCGGTGTTGTTCGCCACGCGGAAGTTCCGCACCCAGAGCGAGGACGCCGGCTTCGGTCGCAAACGCACGGTCGCGCACGCCATCGGCAAAGATGGCGGCGAACGCATTCTTCGTACCGTCGGCGGGCCAAGCTGTGTCGCCAAGAACCGTTTCGGACTCACCGAGGAGCTTCCCCTTTCGTGGGGAGCCTTCATCAACGCCCTTTCCAACCAACCCGCAACCCCAGGAGCAAACACAAATGGCTAACCTCGCCGGGTTCGATGCCAATCGCGTCGAGCCGTCCACCGATTACGATCCGCTTCCCGCCGGCAAATATCTCGCCGTCATCACCGACTCGGAGATGAAGCCGACCAAGGCCGGGACCGGGAGCTACCTGCAACTGACCTTCGAGATCATCGATGGGCCGCACAAGGGACGCAAGGTGTGGGCCCGGCTGAACCTGGTCAACAACAACGAGACGACCGTGAAGATTGCCCAGGCCGAACTGTCCGCCCTCTGCCGGGCGGTCGGCGTCCTGGCCCCCAACGACTCGGTGGAGCTGCACAACCTGCCGCTGGTGGTCACGGTGAAATGCAAGAAGCGGACCGACACCGACGAGATCTCCAACGAGGTGAAGGGGTACGCAAAGAAGGAAACGCCGCAACCACAACCGCCGGCGACGCCCGCACTGCCCGCGCCGTCGGCCAACGGCACGCCGCCCTGGAGGCGCTGATGTTCGAGGTCGAACTCCCCTATCCGCCGTCGATCAACCACTATTGGCGGCGGGTGGGACGTCGCACGCTGATAAGTCGCACCGGCCGCGCGTTTCGTACCGAGGTCGTCGCGATCTTGGCGCAGCGTCGTGTACTGATGCTCGACGGTCCATTGGAAATCGAGATCGAACTGCATCCGCCCGACCGGCGCCGGCGCGATGTCGACAACGCACTGAAATCGCTGCTCGACGCGCTTCAGCAAGGCGGCGCCTACGCGGACGACAGCCAGATCATTCGCCTCGAAGTGGCCAAGCATGAACCCGTGTCCGGCGGCAAGACCCTTGTTCGCATTCGGAAATTGTAATGCTCACTCTGCGTCCCTATCAGCATGAAGCCAAGCTCGCGGTCTACGAGCATCTGCGCGCTCGCGACGACAATCCGTGCGTGGTCATTCCCACGGCGGGCGGCAAGACTCCGGTGATGGCGTCGATCTGCCAGGACGCGGTCGGGCTATGGCAAGGCCGAGTCATGATCCTGGCCCACGTCAAGGAACTGCTCGAGCAAACCGCCGACAAGCTCAACGCGATCTGCCCCGAAGTCCGCTACGGCGTTTATTCGGCCGGCCTCAAGCGACGCGACAAGGCCAATTCGGTGATCATTGCGGGCATCCAGTCGGCGTACCAACGGGCGTGCGAGTTCGACCCCTTCGACCTGGTCGTGATCGACGAAGCCCACATGATTCCGCCCGACGGCGAAGGGATGTACCGGCAGTTCCTGGCCGACGCCCAGGTCGTCAATCCCAACCTGCGGATCATTGGCTTCACGGCCACGCCGTTCCGACTCAAGACCGGCAACCTCTGCACGGCGGACGGATTCTTGAACCACGTCTGCTATGAGGTTGGCGTCCGCGAGCTGATCGTCCAGGGCTTCCTGTGCCCCTTGATCACCAAGGCGGGAATCAACAAGGCCGACTTCAGCCGCTTGCATGTGCGGGCCGGCGAATTTGTGCCCGACGAGGTCGAAGACCTCATGGACGACGATCGGCTCGTCGAGGCCGCCTGCGGAGAGATGGTCGCGTACACCGCCAATCGCAAGGCGGTGCTGATCTTTGCGAGCGGCATCAAGCACGGCGAACACATCGTTCGCGTGCTCTGCGAGAAACACGGGATCAAGTGCGGCTTCGTCACCGGCGAAACGCCAACCTGGGAGCGCGACGCGGTCCTGGCACGTTTCAAGGCTGGCGACCTCAAACACCTCTGCAACGTCAACGTGCTGACTACTGGCTTCGACGCGCCGAACATCGATTCAGTCGTGCTGGTACGGCCAACACTTTCGACGGGGCTTTACTACCAGATGGTCGGACGGGGATTTCGACTTCATCCGGGCAAGCAGGATTGCTTGGTTCTCGACTTTGGCGGCAACGTGCTGCGGCACGGACCGGTTGATCAACTCCGGATCAAGGCCCGCAACAACGCGGACGATGGCCAGGCGCCGGCGAAGGAATGCCCCGAATGCCGGTCTGTCGTTGCCGTCGGCTATGCGAAGTGTCCCGATTGCGGATACGAATTTCCACCGAAGGAGCGCTCCAAGCACGCTGCCAAGGCGAGCGAGGCCAGCATTCTTTCGGGTCAGGTCACGACCGAGAAATTCGTCGTGCAGGACGCGACCTTCAGTATCCACACCAAGCGCGGCGCCAGCGACGACGCACCGAAGTCGATGCGCGTCGATTACAAGATCGGTTGGCATCAGTGGAAGTCCGAGTGGGTTTGCCTGGAACACGACGGCTTCGCTCGGCAGAAGGCCGAGGCTTGGTGGAAGAAGCGGTCGCGTGAACCTGTGCCGACCACGGCGGCCGAAGCGGTGAACATCGCCAAGGCGGTTGGGCTGGCGCCGACGGCAAGCATCACCGTGCGGTCCGTCAGCGGCGAGGACTACGACCGCATCATCGACCACGAACTTGGCCCGATAGCAGATCTGGTCTTCACTCATGCCAGATCCTCGCAGTCTGACCCGTTCGATTTTCCATTCGGGTTCAACGTGGCGGCGACCGTCGAATCGCCGTGCCCGGCAACCACGGAGGAGGAGATTCCGTGGTGACATCGAATGAACTTTTGACGGCTGCGTTGCGTTATGCCGAGTTGGGCTACCAGGTCTTCCCCTGCGCGGCGGGAGACAACAAGCCGGCAACAGCGCACGGCTTCAAGGACGCGAGCACGGATGCCGCCCAGATCGAGCAATGGTGGACTGACATCGCGGGCGCAAACATCGGGATCGCGGCCGAGGGAATGCTGGTCGTCGATCTCGATCCCCTGAGTCCTGGCAGCCCCAACGCCTGGCTGAATGATGATCCAGAAAAACTGCTCGATCTGGTGGCTGCTCCATCGGCGCTGACGCCGCGTGGCGGTCGGCATCATGTGTTCCGCCGGCCCGCGGGCAAGGCCTGGCGTTGCACCGCGAGCCGCCTGGCCCCGAAGGTCGATACGCGAACGGATGGCGGCTACTTCGTAGTCGCGCCGTCGCGCCGGCCCGACGGGGTGTACCAGTGGATCGAGGGGCTGGAACTTGACGTGCCGCTCGACCAACTCTCCGAACCGCCGCCTTGGCTGGTGCAAGAACTCGACCGGATTGCTACGGAACGTCGGTCCAACGGACATGCGGCCAACGGAACGCCCACCTTGCCTAACGGGGCAAACGATTCGCCCGAGGCGAACAAGATCCCGGACGGCCAACGGAACGCAACCCTGGCACGCCTGGCCGGCGCGATGCGCCGCGTCGGGATGTCTCAGACCGAGATGGCCGCCGCGCTCCACCGAGTGAACCAGGAGCGGTGCGTACCGCCGGTGTCGTCGGAGAGGGTCGAGCGAACCGCCAGGAGCATTGCGCGCTACGCGCCAGATGAGGTGTCCGTCGCCCTCGTCGAGAACCATTACGCCCAGATGCAAGCCGAGTCCGAGGATGAGGTCGAACCGGCGCAGCCAGACCCCGGGCCAGTACCTGACGCGCTACTGTCCGTGCCAGGCTTCATCAACGAGGTGATGACCTACACACTCGAGTCCGCGCCGTACCCGGAGCCGGTCCTGGCGTTCGCCGGGGCGCTGACGCTGCAGGCGCTACTGGCCGGTCGCAAGGTGCGCGACACGATGGACAACCGCACGAACCTGTATGTCCTCAGTCTGGCCAACTCGGGCGTCGGCAAAGACCACGCACGGAAGGTCAACGCTCGCATTCTCTACGAAGCCGGCCTAGCGGACTGCCTGGGCACCAGCTTCGCCAGTGGAGAAGGGATCGAAGATCGGCTGTGCGTCCAGCCCGCGACCTTATTCCAGGTGGACGAAATCGACGGCCTGCTCTTGCGCGTCGGCCAGGCCCGCGACGCCCGGCACGAGGCCATCGTGTCGATGTTGTTGCAGATGTACTCATCGGCTTCGAGTATCTACGTGATGCGTGCCAAGGCGAATCAGGAACGCTCCGTCATCGACCAGCCGTGCTTGTGCCTGTTCGGCACCGCCGTGCCCAAGCACTTCTACGAATCGCTCTCGGCCAGGCTGTTGACCAACGGTTTCCTGGCCCGGCTTCTGATCCTGGAGTGCCGCGGGCGCGGCGTTGGTCGCGACGACACGGAGCGGCCGATTCCAGGCTCGATTCTCGAAGCCGCCCGCTGGTGGGCCGAATACAAACCTGGCGCGGCCGGCAACCTGACGGACTGGCATCCAGTTCCGCATCGTGTTCCGCAGTCCGACGCTGCCGGCGCCGTCTTCCGCGACGTCCGCGAGCGGGCCGACGCCGAATACGCTCAGTGCGAGCAGGCGAACGACCCGGCCGGCATGGCGATCTGGGCGCGGGCCTACGAAAAGGCCAGGCGGCTGGCGCTACTGCACACAATCAGCGCTTGTCGAGACAACCCTGTCATCACGCCCGAAGCGGCGACCTGGGCCGGGGCGTTCGTCGACCACCAGACCAGGCGAATGCTGTTCATGGCCCGCCATTACGCCAGCGAGAGCGAGTTCGACGGAAAGCGCAAGCGCCTGCTCGACGTGCTCGAACAATGGCGCCGGCAGCATGGCGACGAGTGGATGCCGTTCTGGCGGATCAACCGAAAGCTGCCGTGGTCGAGCCGGGAACACGAGGAGGTGCGGGACACACTACTGCAGCAGCGGCTCATCGAATTCGAGGTGACCCAGGCTGGTCGCAAAGGGGGACGCCCGACTGCCGGGTATCGCATCAAGCCGCCTGTAAGCGATGAGGCCGGGGAGTAATTGCCGTTTTTGCAGTTGTTGCACAGGCTCGCAAAGGAGAGAGAGATGGTGGAGAGGGAAGTAATTGCAGTTTTTGTAGTTCTTGCCTATGCGCGCGGTGAAAAGAAAGGGAATCGCGCGCATAGGCAAGAACTACAAAAACTGCAATTACTACTCTCTTCTTCTCTCTCCCTCTCTTCCCCTCCCTCCGTCCCGCCTAACCTCCGGGTCGACATAGGTACTCCCGGCCCGAATTTTCGTCCGTGCCCCCCGCGGGAACAATCGCGGGCTTAGAGAGACGTGCTTTCGCTTGTCCGAATTCCTGAGAGGTGCCCCATGAACTGCTGCGAATGGTGTGGTCGCGACACGACTGGCTTCCCGTACTGCAAACGCTGCGTTGGCGGATTCACGCAGGTCAGCGAGGCTGGATTGCGCCCTGCGCTGCCCGCTCCGACTGAACGGTGCCCGCTCGATGATAAGGACCACGAAATGACCGCCGCCGAGTTTTACCACGGCGAAACCTGGAGGGACGACCTATGAAGATCGAGCTATGGAAGATCGCTGACGTGAAGCCCTATCCTGGCAACCCCCGGCTCAACGACGACGCCGTCGACGCCGTGGCGGCAAGTTTGAAAGAGTTCGGGTTCCGCCAACCGATCGTGGTGGATGCCGACGGGGTGATCATCTGCGGTCACACGCGTTACAAGGCAGCGCTCAAGCTCGGGATGGAAAAGGTGCCCGTTCACGTCGCCAAGGATCTGACGCCGGAGAAAATCAAGGCGTACCGCATCGCGGACAACCAAACCGCGTCGCTGGCGACTTGGAATTACGACTTGCTGCCGATCGAGTTGGCCGAGCTTCAGGAAGCAAATTACGACCTGGGCCTGCTTGGTTTCGACGCTGATGAGCTGGCCAAACTGCTCGATCCGTCTCTCCAAGACGGTCTGTGCGATCCCGACGACGTGCCGGCACCACCGGACGAGGCGACCACGCAACCAGGTGACTTGTGGGTGCTTGGTAACCATCGGTTGCTCTGCGGCGACAGCAGCAAGCCCGAGGACGTGGACCGATTACTAGACGGTGCAGTCATCCACCTGGTGAACACCGACCCGCCGTACAACGTGAAGGTTGAACCGCGCAGCAATAACGCCATCGCTGCCGGGCTGTCGTCATTCGCTGGCACCACGCACCACCAAAAGCTTGACGTCGAGCGCCACCCCGAGAAGGCGAAACCAACGCAGAAAAAGCTGCGGCCCAAGGACCGGCCGCTCGCCAACGACTTCGTTTCCGACGAAGCGTTCGAGCAGATGCTCGACGCCTGGTTCGGGAACATGGCCCGCGTTCTTGTTCCGGGCCGGGGATTCTACATCTGGGGCGGGTACGCCAACTGTGGGAACTATCCACCCGTGCTGAAGTCCAAGGAGCTTTACTTTTCGCAGGCGATCATCTGGGTGAAGGAGCATCCCGTCCTGACCCGCAAAGATTTTATGGGCAACCACGAATGGTGCTTCTACGGCTGGAAGCTTGGCGCCGCGCACCACTTCCTGGGGCCCAACAACGCCGTCGATGTCTGGTCGGTCAAGAAGGTCAACCCGCAGAGCATGATCCATCTCACCGAAAAGCCGGTCGAGCTGGCGACACGGGCGATGCAGTATTCGTCGCGGGCTGGCGAGAACGTGATCGACCTGTTCGGTGGGTCCGGCTCGACGCTGATCGCTGCCGAGCAGACGGGCCGCAGGGCGTTCTTGATGGAACTCGACGCGCTCTATTGCGACGTCATCGTTCAGCGCTTCGAGAAGTTCACGGGCAAGAAGGCCGAGCGGATGCCCGCGACGGAGGAGGCCAAGGCATGATCTACCTGGCGTCGCCATACTCGCATCCTGACGCAGCCGTTCGCGAACAGCGATTCCGCGAGGCATGCCGCGCGGCGGCAGCGCTCCTGCGGGCCGGGCATTCGGTCTTCTCGCCGATCGCTTACAGCCATGCGCTCGTCGCGCATGGCCTGCCGAGCGATTGGTCATTCTGGGAACGGCACGACCGGGAGATGCTGACGTGCTGCGAGGAGGTGGTTGTGTTAGCGATTGACGGGTGGACCGAAAGCGTTGGCGTGCAGGCGGAGATTGCTCTGGCCCATGCGTTAGGCAAGCCTTTGTGGCTCGTGGAGCCAAGCCTTGTGGATCGGTGGCGAACGCCCACGTTGGCCCACGCGGCGACGGAGGTGGGAACATGACGCGGAACGCGACCAACGACAAGACGCCGCGACACGCGGCGTCCTGGGCGAACCGTGGTGTAGGCGGGCTACGTCTTGGCGGCGAACTTGCCTCGCTCGGTCTTGGTGAACCGGGCCTCGTCACCCTTAGTGGCCACTTCGCGCTGTATTGCGGAATAGAGCGTTGCCGAAGGGGTCTTGCCGCTGGGGCTAGTCCAGTACTTCTTCGCGGCCATCGCGTCGATCATCTCCTTGCAGTTCATCGCCGTGCCCGCCTCATTGAGGACTTTGGCAGCGGCGTCGATGGCGCTCAGCTTTTTGACGCTTGCTTCGGCCTTCGCGGTCTTGGCCCGTGTCGTTTTTGTGTGTCCAGTGCGCTGGGTCTTGGTCGTCTTTGTCGCGATCATGGTAAGTCTCCTATGCAAAACGGTGGATGGTTTGGCTGCCATCATCAGGCCCGGCCAGCCAAGGCCGGACGACGCGAACGTCGTGTCGCGTTTCGGCTTCGGTCAATTGTTTATCGTGGTCGCCTCCGGGTCGAACATCCGGTCGTCGAGAGCATGCACGATGGCGTACCCATCGGAAATCGGCTGTGGGATGGCAGGAAGCTCTCCGGGCAGGCTGCCGAAGTAGGCCCCTATGCGAGTCGCGCCGACCCAGAGTGGATTGCCGCGCCGCACCACCAGCAGTCGGGCGGGTCGCGACCAGACACCCAACATCGCGAGCGGTCCCTCCGTTGCGTCGACGGCGAACGCTGCCCGACGCTGCAGCGAGCCGGGAATTTTCGCCATGAGCAGGCCGAGGACCTCGCTGTCGCATTCGGTCTGCGTGATCAGCCCGTAGTGTTCGGCGATGCGAGCGTGGTTGCGGACCACGCCGTTGTGGACCAGCCAGCCTCGTCCGGCGCGGTGGGGATGGTTGTTGCGGTTCTCGTCGGGTGTTCCGTGCGTCGCGTAGCGGCAGTGGCCCGCTACTATCAACGCACCCTGGCAGCGGTCCAGCTCTGCCAGGTTGTCCGACGCCGGACCGGGGCACTTGAACGCGTGGAGTTTGCCGTCGCGCGCAATCCACGCCAGCCCGAAGGCGTGGTCGCCCCGAAGTTGCGTTTCCAGAGCGATGCGGCGCAGGCGATCCAGGTCCGGGCCGCGTCCGCTCCTGCTGATGAATCCAAAAAGTCCGCACATGGTGGTGTCCTCGTGGGTTTAGGCTTGGGCGTCGTATTTCTTGGCCAGCCGGCGGAACTCGGTCTTAACCTGGTCTTGATCGAAGCCGCTGGCGATCCAACCGAAGCAGCGGCCGCCGTGCAGGCGTGCGTAGCCCGGTGCCCAGGCGAGGTAGCCGATCAGGCGCTCCGCCTCGCTTTGACCTTCGCCGGCTTTCTTCCATCCGCCCTTGAGCGGTTTGGGGCTGAAGCTCGGCATCCGCCTGGCGACCAAGGCCCGCTGCACCAGACCCAGGCAGACCTGAATCCAGCCGATTACCTTGACCACCTGGAGCGACCCGGAAAAGACCCGGAACTCCACCGTGTCCTTGGTGCCGTGGGCGAGGTTGGTCAGGTTCAAGGCGTGGTAACGGCCGCGTTCGATGCGGTCCTTGGCTTGGTGCTGGTTGCCGTACCGGCGAACGCCGCCGCAGAACTGGCCCCGTTCGCGGTGTTTGGTTCCGGTGATCGCGTACAGGCCTTTCTCGACGTAGGCGACGATGGTCACCAACCGCGCCAGCGCTTCGCTGGGCCAGTGGCGTTTCCAGCCGATGTGAACGTGGACCCCGCAGCTTGCATTGACCCGATGCCCCTTGGCTTGCAATGTTTTGAGGACCTCCGCGACCTGGGCGATCCCGTCGGGGCCGCGAAGGACCGGGCTGACGATCTCGCAAGGGCGGCCGTCGTCGCTGCGAGCGATGGAAGAGTCGTTCTCCGCTGTCCAGCCAGCGGGCAGGTACGGCACCTGGATGCCGTGGCGGTAGGAGCCGATCCGCAGGCCGGCGGCGACGGCGTGTTCGGGGGCGAGGGTTTCGATCTCGATGCCGAAGGTCAGGTCGGTGGCGCTGGTCGCGGGTTCGTTGGTTGGTTCGGTGGTTGGCATGGTCGTTCTCCGGGGTGGTTGGTTCGTTCCGCCAGGCGATTGATCGCGTTGGCGTGACAGTCAGTTACCTCGCGTCGGGAACGACATCCAGTCAATTTGCCTGATTATTTGCTGATTTTTTGAGGTTTTTTGCATGCCCGACGACGCCAACCGAAACATCGGCCCGAGCCTGAATCCGATTGCGCTGACGCCGGAAGATGCCGCGCGATTAATGGCCCGCGTGAGTGGCCAACCGCTCACTGTGGCGATGCTGCATGCCGATCACGAGGCGGGCGCGCCGAGCAACGCGGACGGGACGATCAACCTGGTCCACTACGCCGCGTGGCTCGTGAAGGAGATGGGACACCGTGACTGACCCGCGCAAGCTGCGTCCGAGCGAGCTGTGCCGTCTGCTCAACTCGACCCCGCTGGGCGAGGTGATCAGCGAACGCCAGCTTCACCGCCATCGCGTGCGCGCCGGCCTACGCATCGGTGATGCACGGCACGTCGACCTCTTGCGCTATGTCGCCTGGCTCGTGCAAATTCGACATACGCCGAAGCCGGACACGGGCGATCCTTATGAGGAGGTCAAGGAGAGGGCACACGCCCGCAACCAGGCGATCTCACTTGCCGGTCGGGATATCGGCCGGCTTCCTGATGAGGTCGACGTGATCCGTCGGCGTCAGACGGCGAAGGACTTTCGCTTTTTCTGCGAATCATACTTCCCACTGACGTTCTCGCTGCCGTGGTCGCAGGATCATTTGAAGGTGATTTCTCGAATCGAGCAGGCGGTACTGCGTGGCGGATTGTTCGCGCTGGCGATGCCGCGCGGCTCGGGGAAGACGACCATCTGCGAATGTGCCTGTATCTGGGCAGTGCTAAACGGACACCGCGAGTTCGTCTGCTTGATCGGTTCGGACGAAGGCCACGCGATGGACATGCTTGATTCGATCAAGATGGAACTGGACGGCAATGACTTCCTACTCACCGACTATCCCGAGGTCGTCCACGCGATTCAGAGCCTCGACGGGATCGCGAACCGTTGCAACGGCCAGCTTTACGAACGCGAACGCACGCACATCGGCTGGACCGCCCGCGATGTTGTGTTGCCGACATTGAAGCCCGCGGGCTGGCTCGAGCGGGAAGACCGCCGCGAGTTCGTGCGGCCCGATGGCTATTCCCTGGCGTCGGGCGCCATCATCAAGGTCGCCGGCATTACAGGACGCATTCGCGGCATGAAGTACAAGCGCGCCGACGGCAAAACAGTTCGGCCGACGCTTGTCGTGCTTGACGATCCGCAAACGGACGAGTCGGCGCGGTCCTTGTCGCAGTGCGCCACGCGCGAGAGTATCCTGGCCGGCGCCGTCCGTGGCTTGGCCGGGCCCGGCAAGAAAATCTCCGGCATCATGCCCTGTACGGTGATTCGTCCCAACGACATGGCCGACAACATCCTCAACCGCGACAAACATCCTGAATGGAACGGCGAGCGGACCAAAATGGTCTACTCGTTCCCATCCGACGAGAAGTCATGGCAGCGCTATGCCGAGATTCGCGCGGAGAGCATGCGGCACGGCAACGCCGGCGACGAGGCGACTGAGTTCTATCGGCAGAATCGTGAGGCGATGGACGCAGGCTCGCACATCGCCTGGCCCGAGCGGTTCAACCACGACGAACTGTCAGCGATTCAGCACGCAATGAATCTGAAGCTTCAAGACGAGGCCGCATTTTTCGCCGAGTATCAGAATGAACCGCTGCTAGCAGAGACCGCGACCGAAGATGAACTGACCGTCGACCAGATCGCCGCGAAGTTTAATCGCATGAAGCGAGGCGATGTGCCGGTCGGTTGCGATCACATTACCACCTTCATCGATGTCCAGGCCAACTTACTCTTCTGGGTCGTGGCTGGTTGGGAAAGTGATTTCACCGGCTACGTTCTCGACTACGGTACGTGCCCCGATCAGAAGCGCATGTATTTCACGCTCCGCGATGCTCGGCTCACACTGGCTGGAGTCACCGGCGCGGCCGGACTTGAAGGCGCCATCTACGCCGGGCTCGAAGCGCACACAACCGAACTTCTTGGCCGGGTCTGGCGGCGCGACGACGGCGCGGATCTGCGAATCGAACGCTGTCTGATCGACGCCAATTGGGGTTCGTCCACCGACGTCGTCTATCAGTTCTGTCGGCAGTCCGCGCACGCTGGGATCGTGCTGCCTAGCCACGGCCGGTTCGTCGGTGCTTCAAGCCAGCCTTTCTCCGAGTACAAGCGGAAGCCCGGCGACCGTGTTGGCTTCAACTGGCGGATGCCGAATGTTCAAGGCAAGCGCGCCGTGCGGCATGCGCTGTTCGACGCCAACTTCTGGAAATCGTTCATCCATGCGCGGCTGGCCGTGCCGATGGGCGAGAAGGGCTGCTTGTCGCTATTCGGGGACAACGCCGAGGCACACCGATTGTTCGCGGAACATCTCACGGCCGAGTATCGCATCAAGACCGAGGGCCGAGGCCGCACGGTTGACGAATGGAAGATGCGTCCCGAACGCGGCGACAACCACTGGTTCGACTGCCTCGTCGGTTGCGCCGTGGCGGCATCGATCCAGGGCGCGAGCCTGCCAGGCACGGACGGCCGAGAGGCGGCAAAGAGGGGGCGCGTCAGCTTCGCCGAGTTGCAGCGGAGGGCCCGCCGATGAAGAACACAGCAATTGTTCGCCGGGAAGCCGGTATCGAATGTAGCCGTTGCGGCTGTCGGCACTTCAAGACAACCCACACGGAACCATTACGCGATGGCCGTATCCGCCGGCGCAAATCGTGCCGGCATTGTGGCAGAAAGGTCGTTACGTTCGAGGCGGTTCAAAAGCCAACCCCACCGGATTGCCATATGTAGCACAATTTCGCCGAAAATCCATCTTTGGCGGACAACTCAAAAACAGACGGCGTAGGTAACGATTAGGCCATTTTGCGAGCAGCCTGAGCGGGCTGGCAAAGTCGCTGTTTGCTTTGGACCGCGCTGATGCCAGAAAACCTCGAAGACACCATCGAGCAGAACGCCAAAGGGCCTGCCAAGGCGTCTAGCGATGCCGGGAGCATTGAGCAGCACCCACTCCCCGATCAGATCGAGGCCGACCGTTACTTAGCGTCGAAGAAGGCGGCTCAAGACAAGAAACGTGGCTTGAAGCTCAACAAGATTGTTCCGCCAGGAGTCAATTGAGTGTTCCGTTGGCTCGTCAACCTGTTGGCCTCTAAACCTCCATCGACGCGCCGGGCCGCGCGCGTGATTCGCGCCCGCTACGACGCTGCGGTGACCAATGCCGACAATCGCCGCCATTGGGCCAACGCCGATGGTCTTTCCGCAAATGCCGCCAATAGCTCCGAAGTTCGGCGCGTCTTGCGAAATCGGGCGCGCTACGAGGTCGCCAATAACAGCTACGCTCGGGGCATCGTGCTGACCCTGGCCAACGACGTAATCGGCACCGGACCGCGCTTGCAGATGCTCACGGACGACGCGGACGCCAATCGGCGAATTGAAAGGGACTTCGGACGTTGGGCAAAGGCGATCCGCCTTGCCGAAAAGCTCCGCACGATGCGGTGCGCTCGCGCCACGGATGGCGACTCTTTTGCCATCCTGACGAGTAACCCGATGTTGCCGCACCATGTGCAACTCGATCTCAAGCTCGTCGAGGCCGATCAGGTGACGACGCCAGACCCGCGACTCAGTGCAACCGTCGATGGGATTGTGTTCGATGCGTTCGGCAACCCAATTGAATACCACGTGCTCAGGGAGCACCCAGGAGACGTGACATTCCGGCAGGCGCTCGCGTTCGACCGCATTTCGGCACCGGCCATGTTGCACTGGTTCCGCGTTGACCGGCCTGGCCAGGCACGCGGCATTCCCGACATCATGCCGGCGCTGCCCCTCTTTGCACAGTTGCGGCGATTCACCTTGGCGGTGATTGCGGCTGCCGAGACCGCCGCTGACTTCGCGGGCATTCTTTACACCGACGCGCCCGCGGGCGGCGAATCGGAGGCGGCGGAACCGTTCGAGCCGATCGAACTGGAGCAGCGGGCGCTCGTGACGATGCCTGGCGGCTGGAAGATGTCGCAGTTGCAAGCGGAGCAACCCGCCACGACCTATGCCGAGTTCAAGAAGGAGATTCTGAATGAGATCGCCAGATGTCTGAACATGCCGTTCAACGTCGCGGCTGGCAATTCTTCCGCCTACAACTATGCATCCGGTCGGCTCGACCACCAGACTTACTTCAAAGCGATTCGCGTTGAGCAGGCCCAAATCGAAGACACGATGCTCGACCGGCTCCTTGCCGCGTGGCTAGACGAGGCAGCCTTTATTCCGAGTCTTCTACCGGCGGAACTCGGTCCGTTTATCGACCTTGACCATGCTTGGTTCTGGGACGGTCAGGAGCACGTCGATCCCGCCAAGGAAGCTACCGCTCAAGCCACACGGCTCGCCAATCACACGACGACCCTTGCGCACGAGTACGCTCGCCAAGGACGAGATTGGGAAGATGCCATGCGCCAACGGGCGAAGGAAGTCACGCTGATGGCCGAGTTGGGGCTTAGCCCTGCCCAGGCAGCGATGGCCAATCCCGATGACCAAAACTCGGAGGATCAGCATGCCGAAGAATCTGCTCGAAACGATGCCTGACAAGCTGTGGCTCACGGCAACGATGGAAATCGCCGCCGATGAGGCGGTGAAGGCCGGTGAGGCCCCGCCTTCATTGCCACGCTTCAGCATGGTCGCCTACACAGGCGGCTCGATGCGCTTGGCCGAGTGGAAGTATCCGGTTGTCGTCGACCTCGCAGGGATGGCAATTCCGTCGCAGAACCGCCCGATCCGTGTCGGCCACAACATCGACCGCCTCGTCGGCCATACGCACGCCATCGCACAAGACGTGGGCCGATTGGTTGCCTCGGGCGTTCTGAGTATTCCCGGCCCTGACACCGATCGCGTGGTCGCTGGCTCGCGAAATGGATTTCCTTGGCAGGCAAGCATCGGAGCGCGGGTCGATCAATTCGAGTTCGTGAAGGATGGCCAAGTGGCCACGGCCAATGGTCGGGAGTTTGCCGGCCCCGTCGTCATCGTCCGCAAGTCGACCTTGGGTGAGATCAGCTTCGTTGACCTTGGCGCGGACGGAAACACCAGTGCAAGCGTGGCCGCAACGGCCCAGGAGAATTCAACCATGACCACCGAAACGTCAACGACCAGCAACCAGGAAACGCCAGCGTTGGGCGCGTCAGAGTCTGTGCAGTCGCTTCGCAACGCGGCGGCAGGCGAGATCAAACGGATCGCGGCGATCCGGCGAATCTTCGCCGGCCAACACGCCGAGGCCGAGGCGACGGCCATCCAAGAAGGCTGGGACGAATCCCGCGCCGAGCTGGCAAAGCTGCGGCTGGATCGTCCGCTCGCTCCGGTCATCGCCGGCCCACGCACGGGTGATCGGTATCCGGTTGCGTGCGTGATTGAGGCCGCTCTCGCGCTCACGCGGACGCAGATGGAACCGGAACGTCACTACGACGCGGAATTGCTTCAGGCGGCCGAGGATCGCTTTGGCCGGCACTTGAAGTTCCGCCACGTTGTCTACCTCGTCGCTCAAGCCAATGGCTACACCGGTTCTCCCTATATCGACATGTCCAACCTGAGGGAAGCCTTGCACTTCGCATGGACCGTTCCACAGTCCATGCGGGCGTCAGGGGCGAGTACGCTTTCTTTGCCCGCGATCCTCTCCAACCTCGCCAACAAGGAACTTCTCGGCGCCTACCAGGAGGAAGACCAAACGTGGCGCGAGATCGCCGTCATCCGTTCGGTCAGCGACTTCAAGACCGTGACAAGTCACCGTCCCTTGGACGAAATGGAGTATGACGAGGTAGGGCCGGATGGCGAGCTGAAACATGGCAAAATGTCGGAAGAGACATACACGCGTCAGGCCAAGACGTACGGCAAGATGTTCTCATTGACGCGCGACAAGATCATCGACGACGACATGGGTGCGTTCGACGACATCCGCTCCAAACTTGGAGCGGGGGCGGCACGCCGGTTCAACACCGTGTTCTGGAAAACCTTCCTCGACAACACCTCGTTCTTCACGGGAGGCCGAGGCAATTACATCAGTGGAGCGAACACGGCGCTCGACGTCGACGGCGGCGGCCTGCAGCAAGGCATCCTGGCGTTTCGCAAGTTGAAATCGCCCGACAAGAAGCGGATTGGGGGCGTCCCGACCCTCCTCCTCATTCCACCGGAGCTTCAATTCATCGCGCAACGGCTCTTCCAGAGTACCACCGTCAACACCGGCGGCGCGTCGACCAAGGACACCGTGCCCAGCGACAACATCCACGCTGGCAAGTACCGCCCGATTGTGTGCGACTGGTTGAGCGACGCCGAGTTCGCGGGGAATTCGGCCAAAGCATGGTACTTGTTCCGCAATCCAGGCATTCTCGCCTCAACCGCAGTGAGCTTCCTGGACGGCGTGCAGACGCCGACCGTGGAAGCGGCCGACGCGGACTTCAACAAGCTGGGAATTCAGTTTCGCGGCTACTTCGATTTCGGCGTCGACCAGGCCGAGCCGCTCGCCGGCATCAAGGTCAAGGGCGAAGCGTAACACGAGGAGACTCAATCATGGCACAAGCCGTTTTCGTTCACCAAGGGGCCTCCATCGACTACACGCCGGGGTCCAACGTTTCCGCGGGCGATGTGATCGTCCAGGCCGAGCTGATCGGCGTGGCCAAGCTCGACATCGTAGCCAACAAGCTCGGCGCGCTGGCGGTCGAGGGTGTCTTCGACTTCGCCAAGGCGACTGGCGGCGGATCGGGAATCGCGGTCGGCACCACGGTGTACTGGGACGACACGAACAACGTCGCCACGGCTACGGCGACCGGCAACAAGCTGATCGGCAAGGTCGTCAAGGCGGCTGCGGACGCCGACGCCACGGTGCGCGTCCGGCTCAGCCAGTAATCGCGGAGGCTGCGCATGGCGAACTTGCTCGCGAACGGCATGGCCTGGCTCAACGGCCAGCTCGCCGAGCATGTCGCGGTAACGATGCGCTTCCATCGCAAGGGCCTGAGCGTTGCGGTGCAGGTCATCCCGCGCACGCCGGCGACAGCGCCGATTTCGCCGGGCGGTGCGCCGCTCAACCCGAGCATCTACGAGCGGGATCTGGATGTGCGTTTGGCGGACCTGGTGGGCGTCCTCGGCATGACGATGCCTTCCTCGTTCGACTACTTCACCGAGGAAATCAACGGCCGAAAGGTGGTTTACAAGATCACGCAGCCTATCGGCGGCGGGCCGCGCTTTGATTGGGTTAACGGTGATCGCGGACCGGAAGCAAGGATTAGGATTCACACCAAGCAGACGGGCGCAGCAACCGGCGAAGGCGGCTTGACACTCGGGAAGCAGACCATCGCTGCGAATGGGACGCTGACATGATTGGCGCGGGCTCGCTAAGGCTTGGAACAATGCACTCAAGCGGCGCCGGCGTTCGCTGGGTAATCGGCCGTGGTTCTTTGATCACGAGGACCGGGCAAGCAAGCGGAACAGGCCATCGTCGTCCACCGCCGCCTCCCTTGCCGCCCAAGATCACCGTGCTGCGGGATGCTCTCGTCGTAGACATCAACGCGACGGTTCGACCGAGCTCGCCGACGGCATTCGTGGCTGAACCGGCCTTCAGCGTGATCGATTCCGAGGCCCTGAAAGTCTGCGTCCTCGGTGTTGACCAGACCGAAGAGCATGACGCCGCCAAGGAAACCGACACGCAGCATTTGCAGATTCACGTTGTCGTCCGGGAAAAGGTGGAAGCCGCGGATGTCACGGAAAACGATCGGCTGCTCGCGCTCGTGAATGCCATCGCCACTCGCTACAAGCTCGACACGGACGTCAGTCAACTGAGCGCCGAGCTGGCTGGCGTCGGGCAGATGGTCTTGGTCGAGAAGCGATGGTTTCCGCTGTATCACCGCTATCTGATGGACACGACGGGCTTCTTCCACAGCGAGTTGGTGCTGACCTTCCGCGAATGGGTTGATCGACCATGAGCGAGATCACGGCAAAATTCTCCGGCAACGTCGATGGCAAGGCAATCTTGTCCGCTGCCGATCGCGCCGAGCAGAAACTTCTGATGCAGTTTGGCGCATACGTGATGAGGACGGCGAAGCGCTCCATCAAGAAAGGCGGTCGGAAGGAAACGTCGGCTCCCGGCTCGCCTCCCGTGGGTCACGGCCAAGAGCTATACGCGAACTTCATTGCGTTCGCCCACGATCCGACGCGGCATGAGGTCGTGATCGGCAGCCAGCTACTGAGCGGAACTCTCGGCAGCGTGGTGCCGGAGAAGATCGAGTACGGCGGCACCCAGGCCATCATCGTCGGCAAGTGGCCGTTGCGTCGGCGGAAGGTCGTTCACTACCTGCCGCGTCCAGCGATGCGGCTTGCCTACGATGTCGCGGTGAAAAAGTTCCTGCCCAAGTTGATCGAGAACAGCATCGTGCCGTGATGGAGATTTGTCATGCCCCGACCACTCGGAACCGAGCTAACGATGAACCGCAATACCGGCGCGGGGTATAGCTCGCCGGCGTGGACGCACATCCGTGGCCTCCAGGACGTCAAGCTCAACATCCAACCTGCGGCGATGGTGAAGTCCAGCGATCGGTCCATCAATGTCGATACCGAGGTCCCGACGCGCTACAAGATTGAAGTCGATGCGACCGCTTTCTGGAACGGCGGGGCTGGCCTGACCGCACTGCGCACGGCGTTCTTGAATGGCACGCCCATCGAGTTGGCGGTGCTCTACGGCCCCGCCGCGACGAACAAGAAAGGCGTCCGCGCGGAGTGGGCGGTCACGCAGTTCCCGATTGACTTCCCGCTTGGGGAGAATCAGAAGATCGCGATCAAGCTCCAGCCGCACGCCGACTACGCCAATGCACCGCTGTTCTATTCAGACGCGACTTCTGCCGCCGGCGCCGCCGAGGCGATCTCGACCAAGAAGGTTGGCTCGGCCGCTGCGGTATGCGTCGTTGCTGGCACGCCAATCGGGGCGGCGATGGACATCAAACTCGGTCTGCAACCGGGCGCACTGATCGATTCGAGCGACCGCGATTCCTTGTTCGATGTGGTCAAACCAACACGGTTCAAATTTGAGCCGGAGTTTTCCTTCTTGTGGAATCCAGCCAACGCGCAGCTCATGTCGCTGTACACGGCAGCGACGACCAACGCACCGATCGAGCTGTTCATTCTCGACGGCCCCTTCGACCAAATTGGGGCCTGGGGCGTTCACTCGGACTGGGCGATCAACGGCTTCCCCATCGATGCGAAGCTCAAGGACGGGCAACAGGTGACGATCAAGCTAACGCCGCACGGCGATGGCACGGTAGCGCCTGCGTTCTACACGGTGATGTGATCGGAGTTTGCTCATGTTCGACAAGCATTTTCTCGACCGCAAGAACCGGCGCTGGGACCTCGATCTCACCTGGTCGGCGGTGCAGCAGCTCAAACGCGAGATCGGCCTCGACATCGAGGAGCTTGTGCCCAAGCAAGGTGATGTCAAAGGCGCGAGCTTCCAGGCGTTCCACGACTTCATTACGGATGGCCTGCGATTGTTTGAGGCCCTCTGGGTCCTGCTCAAGCCCGAGTGCGAGCGGCAGAACATCACGCAGGAGGATTTCGGGGCCGGGTTCGGCGGCGATACCTTCGAGGCCGCGGGCCAGGCGTTCACGCAGGCGCTGATCGATTTTTTCCCGAACCACCTCCGAAAAGCCCTGCTTCGGAAGGTTCTGGAGAAGGGCAAGGCGGCGATGGCGATTGCGGGATC
>SYHD01000040.1 GCA_005799265.1 Planctomycetia bacterium
CATGCGGAAGAACTCGATGCCCTCAACGTGAGCCGTGCCGCCGGGCATGATCATGACGTGGCCGCCGAAGCCGGACTTGATCGATTCGTCAGAGCCTTGCAGCACGATGTTGCGCGTCAACAGCCCGACCTCGGCGCGTTCGTCGAGAACCCGGTCTTGAATTTTTTGCAGCGTACCCCAGTGCTTGTGTTTCAAAGCCGGCTCGAACGTCACGACTTTGCCGGACACTTCTGTCACGGTGACGAGCTCGGCTTCGAGGGGGCTGTAGCCGCTCGGCGCGATGCAAACCTGATCGCCGGCCGTCCACGCCACCGCATCCTTGAGCGTGATCTGCTTGGCGCCGGGCTCGGCATGTGCATCGAGTTGCGTCCAACTGACGGCATCTCGCCGGCTGCCATGCAACTCCACCCGTCCGCCTTCCATCGCGCAGAGGAACTTGGTCCCCGCGGCAAGCTGGGCGTCGCCAATGACGTTTTCCTTGGCATCGGTGCCGAAGAATGAAATCACGGCCTTCTGCTTGAAAGGCTCGGATTCGGTGCCGATCTCCAGGAGTGAATCTTTGCCGACCACGAGAATCCACCCCACGTTCAGAACCGTGTCCTTGCGGTCGAACCGGAGCCGGCCCTTGACGAGCAAGCTTTTGAGTTGGGGCGGGCTGACATCAAGAACCACGTTCTTGCCTTCAGGGATCACGACCGCCTGGCCGGCCTGGGGCACCTGGCCGCCTGCCCAGGTGGCGGGTTCGGACCAGCGCGTGCCGGTGCCGCTGGCTTGAACGCCGGTTTTCGCAAGTTTTTCGCATTCAGGACAGGCGCTCGCGGAACCGGCCAATAAGGCGGCCACGATCAGAGATGAAACGATTTTTCGCATGGTGCTCATTACCCAGGCTCCCTGTAAGAAAAGTATCTGGACATCGACCCATTTTGACATGCTACTTCTCGCTTTCCTTCTTGCGAGGCGGCGTTGGTCGCAGGACCAGGAGACTGTCGGCTTTGCCCGCTTCCGTGAATCCAACCGTCACGCGCTGATCAACTTTCACGTCGGCGATCTTGCCTTCCTTGGTCTTGGGAACCTTGCGCTCGCTCCCACCTTCGCCTTTTACGGTGTTGTCTTCATTCGTCTGAATGAGGATCTTCGTCTGGGCGCCGATGGCAAACACGGTCGAACGATCGCCGCCGTCGCCGCGCTGCGTGATGGTCAGCGTGCCGGCATCGACCTTCGATACGAGACCGCTGACGCTCTGCGTGCGAGGCTTGCCCTTTTCTTGGCCGCTCGAGTTCGATGCGACCGCAATGCTCATTGCGACGAAAACGAATGCAACCATAATACTCTTCATACCAGCTACTCCTTGCCGCGCTCGGCGGCGTGAAAGAAACGGAGGAATTACTTGGGTCGATCTCCCGGTCGGCTTCGCGGAATCGTAATTTGCAAGGCCGCCTTCAGGTCTGCGGAGGTTCTCACGATGATTGGCGCGCCGATGGACAATTCCCCGAGCGTGCTCGGTCGCCCGCCAATCTCGATCGTCGTGTCGGGCCGCAGCGCCAGGGTTCGTTCCTCGACTTTGCGTTCCTTGCCTTTTCGCCCCGCCACGGTAAGCCCCCGACCGTCGGGTTCTATGGACTTCAGCGTTCCCGTAATCGTCGGGCCTTCCACGCGCAAGCCGATCACCTCATCGTCCCCCTGAAAGCGCTGAAGGTGGATCATCATCCCCTTGGCAAGGTCGTCCGCGCGGCCGGGTTTTCCGTCAATAAGGATGCGCAAGTCAACGGTTAAGGGCACGGTCGTTTTCTTGGGCCGATCACCGCCCTGTGTGACGACGATCTGAGCTTCCTCGATGGACTCAAGAACGGTCTGCGTTTCGCGCAGTGCCTTGCCGCTTTCACGGCCTGCGGGGAATTGCCGATCGTCGCCGGCATACAGCGTGTATGTCTTGCCGGCGACTTCCACTTCGACGACACCGGAGATGACGAGTACCGCCAGGGCCGCGATCTTCGTGCCTGGGAATACGCGCTCCTTCTCATCGCCTTTCGTTCGCAACTTGACGCGGAACTCTGTCCCCAACGCAGTGACCCGGCCCACGGGCGTTTCGACCTGGAAACCACCTTCCGCAGGTTCAACCTTGAAAGTGCCGGTTCCATCCACCATTTCGACGACCTGGCTCATGCCGGCCATCTCGCCGCGCAAGACGAATTCGCTGGCGGTCTCGAACTCCGCTTTGGACCCGTCCGGCAAAGACAAGATTGCCGACTGCTGGCCGACGACATGCAACCGATCACCGGTGTTGGCTGTTTTGGCAAGGTGACCGTTAACGCGCACATCGCCAGCGATTACTTGGGTCGATTTGGGGTCAACTTGAGGACGATTGTCTTTGGGTTCAACCTTGACGATGCCGTTCCCGTTGTCCCGCGGAGCATGCGGGGCGCTTTTCCAAAGCGAAAACAGAATCCCGCCAGCGGCGACGAGAACCACTGCGGCGGCCGACCACCAGACCGCCGGACGGCTCCAGGCACCTTTCTTGGCAACCGACGAAGTTTCGCTTGCCTTTTGCAGTCCGCTTGTCGTTTCCTGGATGTTTGCTTCTTGCTGGAAGCAAGCATGCAGTTCGCTCTCCAGTCGTGTCATGCTGGCGAACAAATCCGCCGCGGCTCGATCTTCGCGGAGCATCCTTTCCAACTCGGCAAGCTCGTTCGGTTCAAGCATGCCTGCCAGGTATTTCTCGATTAACGTGCGTGTGCGGTCCATTCACTGGCCTCCGTCGACTAGGGCCAGCCTCTGGCGAATGCACTCCTCAAGCCGGGTGCGAAGGCGCGACAAAGCTTGATAGATCGCATCGAGTGTGCTCGCCGTCTGTCCGGCGATCTGCTCGACTTTCAGGTTTTTCTCGTAACGAAGTTGTAGAAGCTGACGCGATTTCTCCGGCAGTTTTTCCAGGCAATGGCGCAGAGCTTCCGCAGTCGGGCGAGCGGTGGCTTCGTTACGGTCGTAGGCCTCCGCAATCGCCTGGATCGTCACAGGGCTCAGCAAGAGGGGAAAACGTGCATCACGTTCGCGATGCTTGAGAATCTTTTTGGCCGCGATGCCGCGCGCCCAGGCACCGAAGGAAAAGGCGGGATTGAAATCGTCCTTGCGGTCCCAGAGCGTCAAAGCGACTTCTTGGAAGACGTCGTCGCGCACATGCGGGTCGAGAACCAGCGAGCCGATAAAGGCCTTCAGGTCCGACTCATGCGTCAACAGCGAGGTGAGGAATTGTTCAGGGGAAGTCGCCATGCATGTTCTCCTCCTTCCTTCTTCCGCGAACGGAGGAAAACCTGACAGGAATTAGAAAATTTTCTTGGAGCGAAGGACAAAAGGAGGATCGAATTCGCGGGCACGTCTACACTATGCCTACATGCAGCAACTTCGAACCTGAATCCTATTGCCGCGAGCACAGTATGACTTGCAGACGTTCGCGAATCGTCGTTTGGGTACTATGCAGCCTTTCCGTTGGACCGCTCTGTGCTCAGGAACGCGTCGAGCCCAAGCAATCGCGCGGCGGCAAACCACTCGGCGAAATGTGGAAGGACGCCCCCGAGGAGTATCGCAAGTTCCCATTCCCTGATTGGCCGCTGCCGACGGACCTGAAACGCTGGCAGGACAAGGATCGAGCCGCGACCCACGCGATCGTGCTGCGCTGCCTGGGCGACATGCCGGCACGTCCCAGGCCGCTCAAGGTGAAAATCATCGCGAAAGAGGATCGCGGCGACTTCATCGAAGATCGCTTTGAGTTCCACAACGGCATCGACGCCATTGTCCCCGGCATCCTACTCATTCCCAAGAAACGTGTCGGCAAGTTGCCCGCCGTCATCGGCCTCCACGGGCACGGCGGCAGCGCGGCGACGATCTGCACCGACGTCAACAACCCGCAATGCGTCGGCCCGATGCTCGCTCGCAAAGGATTCGTCGTCGCCGCCATCGACTCCTACTTCTGCGGCGCGCGGGCGCCCAAGAGCAAGGAACTGGCACGCGGACTCGACGAATCGACACTCTTCAAACTGCATCTACTCCACGGTCGATCGCTCTGGGGCCTGATGATTCGCGATCAGCAATGTTTGCTCGACTACTTGCAAACACGCCCCGAAATCGATTCCGAACGCATCGGCGTCAGCGGCATGAGCATGGGCGGCACTGGAACCTGGTGGCTCGCTGCGGTGGATGATCGCGTTCAAGCCGGTGTGTGCGTCGCCGGATTCACCCGTTATCGGGAACTGTTCGCCCATGGCAACTTTCGCCTCCACGGCATCTACTACTGGGTGCCCGGCGTGCTCGCCCATTTCGACACCGAAGCGATTTACTCCCTCATCGCGCCGCGCCCCTACCTCGCGCTCTCCGGCGACCGCGACGGCGGCTTGCCGTTGACCGGCATTGAGGTCCTTGAGAAAAAGCTCGGCTCTGTCTACGATCTCCACGGTAAGAAAGACCGTTTCCGCAGTATCGTGTACGCCAACACGGCGCACGAGTATTTGCCGGAGATGCAAGCCGAGATGACGGCGTGGTTCGAAAAGCATCTTGTGCCGCTGCGCCGTTAGCTGTGAGAAGTGGCACTACTCAACGCGTTTGTCGGTGTTGAATTGGCGTCGATCTCACCAGATATTCCGTCCGCGTTCTTTCGAGTTCCTTTGGGGGAGTCATGAATAGGCTTCAATTGCTTCGCGTGTTGGTTTCTTCGACCGTCATGTTTATTATGCTCGCAGGCTCTCTTGCACCGGCACACGGCCAGCCGGCCGGCAAGAAGCCGTTGCATCTGGTCATCTGTGTCACGGAAGGCAAAGGGCAACTCCTCAAGTACAAGAAGTACCTTGAGGACACCTACCAGGTGCGTTGCAGCGTGGTCGGCCCGGAGGAAAAGAAAGACAAAGACAAGAAGAACGTCGAAACACCGTTCGTCGGCCTCGATGCGCTCGCGGATGCTGATGTCATTCTCTCCAACCTTTACCGCACCTCGCCGACGCCGGAACATCTGGCGATTCTCAAGAAAGCGTTTCTGTCGAAACCCGTCGTCGGCATGCGCAAGGCGCACCACGGTTTTCAGAACTGGCTCGATGTCAGCAAGGAAGTCTTCGGCGTCAACTATCGCGGGCATTACTTCGGCAAGGACGTGACCATCGAGATCGTGGACAAGCACAAGGACCACCCGTTGTTGGCCGGCGTAAAACCGTTCGTGCCGGGCGGCGGGCTTTACCAACACACAGAGGTGGCGCCTGATGTCGAGGTGCTGATGGTCGGCGGCCCCGCGGGCAAGGACAAGATGCCGCAGATGTGGTCCCGCATCGTCAAGGACCGCAACAATCAGCGAACGCTCTACACTCGCTACGATCCCAACGATCTCGACAAGAACTTGCCGATTCGCGACATGGTGACTCAGGCGATATTCTGGGCTGCCGATCGTGATTTGAAATCGCTGCAGAAGTAATCAAATCGGCTGGCGTAGGTCACGTCGATATACATGACGACGCCTAAAAAATCTCGTTCACCGGGTTCGCTCGCATGCCGCCGTCAACAATGTTGATCGGTCGGCCATTGCGGAGAACGTGTTCCTTGCCCTGGTCGATGTCGAGCGCCTTCATGAAGGTCGCATACAGATCGGCAGTGTTGACCGGGCGATAACCGTTGGGCGTCGTCGCGCCCCCCATCGCCACGCCGCCGCGCACACCGGCGCCGGCAACAGCCACGCACCAGTTGCGCGGGTTGTGATTCTGTCCATTACGGCTGCGGCCGAACTCGCCCATCCAGATCACCAGGGTTGTTTCCAGCAGTCCGCGGACCGACAGATCTTCAAGTAACGCCGCCATTGGCCGATCGAGCGCAGGCAAGAGAACATTGCGCAGCGTCGGCTGCGTTTCGGTGTGGCAGTCCCATTGGGTTCGGCCAGGCCCCGACGCTTCCGGCGGCGCGCATGCCACTTGAACGAACGGCACGCCCGCTTCGATCAAGCGTCTTGCTTGCAGGCATTGCTGACCGAAAGAGGTCGGACCATAGGCGCTGTGCAGGTAGTGTGGCTCCCGGGTGAGATCGAACGCCGAAAGGCGCGAGGAACGCATCAAACGCTCGGCTCGTTGCAGCGTTGTCGCATGAGCGGCAGGAGCCTGGCCAGGGTATCGCTGCACGAAATCACGGCTCAGGCGGTCAAGCAGAGCCGTCCGTTGCTGTAAATCGTCGAGTGTCAAACCAGCGGCGGGATTGACATCGGGAACGCCCTGGCCGGGGGCCGTGACGAATGGTGCATGACGCGCTCCGAGGTAGGCAGGTGTCAGATGTTCCATGCCGGCCTGTGAAAGGCAAACGAAGTTCGGCAACTCCGCGTCGGCCTGGGCGAATTCACACGCAACCACCGAGCCGAGCGTGGGATGCCGAATGCCGCCCGCATTCGGACGATAGCCGGTGAGCATCATCGGCTGAGCCGAATCGTGCGTACCGTCGCGTGTTTCCATGGTTCGCAACAGCGCCAGATGACGCATCTGTTGCGACATCTTCGGCAAATGCTCGCAAATCTGGATGCCCGGAACCGACGTCGGCGCGGGGGCGAAGCCTTCGTTCTCGCCGGGCCGAGGATCGAAGGTGTGCGCCTGGCTCGGTCCGCCCGGCATCCACAGCAAGATGCACGATTTGCGCCGCCGCGTCTGCTCCGTTTCACCGGCGCGGGCCGCGAGCAGGTGGAACCACGGAATGCCGGCTACGAGAAACGCTCCGGTCGTTTTCAGCATCTGTCGGCGGTTCATAATCAGAACTCCTCACAGAGCAAGGATTTCACTTGCTCATGGGATCCATGAATTACGGAATGGCCATGAACTCCGGCGAGTTCAGCAGCACCCAGACCAAGCCTGCGTAGCCACGGGCTGGCTCGCCCTGTTGCTGCAAGAACGCACGGATGTCCGCTCGTTCCGTGGCTGTTGGCCGGCGGGAGTACATTTTCAAATAAAGCTGTTCGACGATCTCGTCCTGACTTTTGCCTGATTTGACCAGTTCGGCAACAAACGCCTGCTGCCGTTCGGGCAGATAGCGATTCATCAGGCGCAACGCCTGCGTGATGCCAAGCGTGTATTCGTCGGGCCGCTCGTCATAGCCGGCGGTATCGACCAGAACGTCGGTGGATTGCTTATCGAGCGGCACGGCGCCCTTGCGGCCTTTGCTCGATTTTTCCTGCGGGCCTTTGTATTTTCCCAGGACTTGCTCATACAACTCCAGAAGGTGCGGCCCCGACACCACACGGACTGGCATGTGGCTGAACAGATTTTGATCCGATTCGTTGCCTTTGACGGCTTGGCTCGAACGCTGATAGGCTTGTGTAGAGCAGATGCAACGAATCACATGGCGATAATCAAACCCGGAGGCGATGAACTCTTTCGTCAAGAGATCGATCGCTTCGGGATGTGATGCTGCGTTGTCCGGCTCCATCGCATCGAGCGGATTCACGAAGCCACGCGCGAAGAAGTATGCCCAGAGACGATTGACCGCTGCCCGCGCGAAGTAGGGATTCTTTGGCGAGGTCAGCCAGGCTGCATACGGTTCACGATAAGATCCTTTGTCACCCAGCTTGGCTTTGTCCCCCTCCAGGTACTTCGCGGTCGCCAGTCCAACGGCGATGGCGTTATCGTTCGCGTCGGGAATCTCCAGTGTGCCGGCCGGCAATAAATTGCGCACTGGACGCTTGTCCTTGGGCGTCTTCGGATCGACTTTGGGACCTTTCTCCAGCGGCGAGACATCCACGTCCACGATCATCCGGCCTTGCTTTCCTTTTTCCTTCGAGTTCTCCAGTTTGGTTCGCCCGAAAAACGCGGCCAGGCCCCAGAAATCCTCTCGCTTCCAGGCACGATTGGACGGATGGCGATGGCATTCCGCGCATTGCAATTGCTGGCCCAGGAATAACGCGCCAACGCTGCTGGTCGTTCGCGACGGCGAAATGTCTCGCTCGACGTTCGTCATGAGGAAATACGTTTGCGGCGTGTTGTCTTTGGCCAGCACCATTTCGCGAACGATGTGGTCCCAGCCTTTGCCTTGGTTAAATTCTTCAGCCAGCCACTTTTCAAAGAACCCTGGAAAAGCGTTTTGCATGTCGTTGCGCTTCGCCAGCAACTCGATCCAGTAGCGAGCAAACCTCTTCCCGTATTCGGGTTGCTTGAGCAGATTTTCCAGCAGTTGCTGGCGTTTCTGGCCATCCTTGCTGTCAAGAAAATCTGCTGCCTGTGCGGGCGTCGGCAAACGCCCACTCAGATCGAGCGAGACGCGGCGAAGAAACGTGGCATCATCGGAGAGGGACGACGCCGGTATCTTGGCTTCGCGCAATTTGCTGTCGATCACACGGTCGAGTTCGGCGGCAACCTTCACCGGATCGCGCACTTCCTGCGACCAAAGCGGTGAGGCTTGCAGAAGGCTCGCGAACAGGAGCATCGCAAAAATCGTGAAAGCTCGTTTCATGGTAGGCTCGGCCGAGAAATCTCGTCCCCCGCACAGGTGAGCGCCAGGGACGAGCGTGGGTAGGAGGGATTACGCCAGCAATTCCGTAAGCGGGCCAGTCTGGTCGAGATCGCGCAGGCCCTGATCGCGCATGCCGAACGTGTCGCGGTTCGAGCCAGCGAGTTGCAGGAGCGTGACGTACATGTTCGCCGTCGTGCGATGGCCCTGCCGGCCGTAGCCGGGGTAATCGACGTAGCGGCCCGTTCGCAAGCGGCCGCCGACGTTGCCCAGGAGGACCATCGGCCATTCCCAGCAGCGCGAGTGATGGCCTTCGGCGCCGTCGCTGAGATAAACGATCAACGTGTTGTCGAGCATGGTGCCGTTGCCTTCACGGACGCGATCGAGCTTGCGGGCCAGCTCGGCAATCAGCGTGAAGTGGTAACGGCGGATCATGTTGTAGAGGTCGGCCCAGGTGTGGCCCTGGAAGCTGCCGCCGTGGCCGATCGAGTGCTTGTCGATGTTGAGCCCGAGGCCGCGGAAGGTGATGTCGAAGTCGCGCACACCGGCGGCGGACGAGATCGTCAGCACGTTGGTCAGACCACAGATGAGAGCAGCGGCGCCGATATCGAACTGGGCGTCGAGACGGTCGGTCTCGACGGCGCTCGTGTACTTGTTGTTGACGACCGGACCGCGTTCGCGCAACGTGTGTTGAATCTCGTTGAGCCGGCTCTGGCGATTGCGCAGCGTCTCGAAGGTTTCGAGATACGAATCGAGCTGTTCGCGTTCTTCACCGGCAAGGCGGGTACGGGCGCGGCCGACGTCTTCACGCATGAAGTCGAGCAGATTGTTGCGTGCCGCGAACTCGCGCTGGGCGTTGCCGCCGGCAACGCTGCCGAACAGATTGGCGTAGGCCTGATCGGGTTTGCACATCGTCGGCAATGCACGGTTGGGGCCGATAGCGGAGATGTTGTAGATAACGTTGTTTTCGAGCCGTTTTGAAATGCCCAGGCCGATGTGCGGGAAGATGCCGGGAATCTGGCGAGCGAGGGCGCCGTCGATCGTCTCGGCCTCAATGGCCATGCTTTCGCCGCCGTTGCCGCGGCCCGCTCCGAAGGCGCCGAGCGCCTGGAAGTTGTTGGAATGCCCGCCGCCGCAGACTCGGCCTGACAGGCCTTGAACGATTGTGACGCGATTCTTGAACTCGTTGATCGGCTCCAGCGACATCGGCAGCCGGCGGTCGGCCAAGGCGAGGTCCACGAATTCCGCCGGGCCGTTGAGTGCTTGCTGCGGGCGCGGGTTACGCAGCACGCCGACCGGGGCAATCTGCTCGGGCCGCACACCGTTGCTCTCCACGACAAAGACGAATCGCTTCGGCGTGATGGCTCGCCCTTGCGCCTGGGCTTGCAGCTTGTCGAGGATTGGCGACAACAAAACGCTGCCGGCGCTCAGCGTCATTCCCTTCAGCACGTCACGACGATTCATGGCCATTTGGCAACTCCATCGGTTAGGGTTACTTCTTGTTCTCAACGGTCGGGGTGCGATACAAGAACGAATCGGAACTCAACAGCGAAACGATCAGGGCTTTCATGCTGCCATTGCTTTCGCGGTATGCTCTCTGGGCGGTTTGCAGGCTCACCGCGTCGCCAAGGTTCTCATTGCGGCCCATCCAGTAACGGAACGCATGGCGAATGAACACCTGTTCGACATGTTCCGACTTCGCAAGTTTCCGCAGCATCTCGACCGCGTTCTTCACGTCGCCATCCACCTTGGCATCGTGGGTTCCGCTGATGCCGCCGGTCGAATCGACGGGAATTTCACGCAATACGATGCCGATCGACTTTCCCTTCTTGTCGACCTTCTTGGCCGTCGCATCGGGATCGACGACGGGTTCCTTGTCGCGATATCGGCCAAAGTAATCGTACATTTCGAACGGCAGGCCGACTGGATTCATGAACTGATGGCACTTCCAGCAGTATTCCTGTCTGGTGACGTTCATGCGTTCGCGCAATGACTTATCGGGCGTGTTGGGTAACTGCGCATCGACGGTGATCGGCACATCGGGCACGACGCCGCCGAGCAGTCGCTCGCGCACCCATTTGCCCCGGAAGATCGCGTGGTTCTCGTCCGTCTTCGCGTTGGCCGCCAGCCAGGACGGTTGCGTCAGAATGCCCGCACGTTGATCCGCCGGCAATTCGACGGGTTGCTGATCGGGAAAGTCAGTCAAGTTGTACGCCGTGTAGACGCTGCGGCCTATTTTCTGCGGCACCTTGTTCGCGAACTTGGCCGGGTCCTTTTTCTTTTGCTCCTCGAACTTCTTGATCGCTTCCGCTCGCTTCTTTTTGGTGTCGGCCGCGGTCTTGTAGGCGACGAAGCTCTTGTTGGTGCTCAGCAACTCGTAGAGCACGTTCTTGTCCTGGGCGAGAATGTACTCGATCAGTTTGTCGGTATCTTCAACGAGCGCGCGCGGA
>SYHD01000041.1 GCA_005799265.1 Planctomycetia bacterium
CACCACCACCTCCACCACCTCCACCACCCTTATCGTCATTCTGCTGGTCGAGCAGCTTGTCGATGTCTTCGATAATCTTCGCTTGCGGCGTCTGCGTCGGTTCGCCGGGCTTGTTTTCTTCGAGGCCCTTGACCGCCTTGCCGAAGTTTTCGCGCAACCGTTCGATGATCTTCTTGGGATCTTCCGCTGGAGGCGCGGCGGGTTCCTCGCCCTTGGCGCCGGGTTTCTCCTCTTTCTGTTCTTCCTTGGGCGCGGCTTTCTTCTTGCCCGCGGGCTTGTCCTGGGCGAGGGCGCACGCGACCACGAGCGCGAATGCAACAAGACTAACGCTGAAGTAGCGGGTCATTTCTTTTCTCCTTCGTTGGGCAAGGCCGGACCCATCGGATCCATCGGCGGGGCGACCAGTTCCAGGAAGAGCGATTGCAACCGCTCTTGCTCTTGTTGCAGCGCACGCAGCGCGTCACTCTGCTTGTCGTTCAGCTTCGCGGCATCGGGATGCTTGCGATCGAATTCCTCGGTGCGTTCCTTGAGATCAAGCTGCTCGGCCTTGAGCAGTTTGAGTTCGGCCATGGGCGGAATGCCGTCGCGTGGGCCCTGGCGCGCTTGCTTCTTCTCTTCCTTCTTTGGATCTTTCTCCTCGGCGACATCCTCTTTCGGCTGCTGCCGCGGTTTGCGCGGTTTGTTGATCTGCTCCTTGAGGGCGTCGAGCAAGCGATCGAGCCGCTTGACCGCGTCTTTCTGGTTTTTCACGGTGTCGTCGTGGTACTCGACTTCTTCCTTGAGTTTGTCGGCGTCCATCTTCGCTTCACGCCGCTCCAGGCCCAATTCCTTGCGCGTCTCCATGAGTTTCGCGGCCGTGTCCATCGACGCCTTCGCCTTTTCCATGATATCACTGAAGATCTTGGCCTGAGCGACTTTTTCGCGCAAAGTGTCGGTCTCCTCGGCGACAGCTTTTTGGGCGTCCATGTTGCCGTCGATGGAGTCGAGGTTGCCTTCGGTCCAGCGTTTGCGTTCCATGATGCGCGCGTGAAAATCTTCGGAGCGTTGCACGAGGGCGTCCTCGCGCTCTTTCAGGCCCTTGAGTTTGTCGGCAATCTTGATGAGCGCCTCGCGGGCCAGCTCCTCCTCGGCTTCCTGCAGGTCCAGCTTGGCCTCTTGCAGCTTTTGTTGGGCGGCCTTCTGTTGCTGCTGGGGATCCTGGTCCTGCTGAAGCTTGGCGATGGCGTCATCGACCTTGTCGGCGGCTTGGCGCAATTCGTCGGCGGCGCGTTGTTCTTGCAGGCGCGCCACCTCGCGTTCCATCTTGGCGATCTTGTCCCTGAGTTCTTCGTGTTTCTGGATCAGTTCTTCTTTTTTCTTGACGCGTTCTTCCTTGTCTTTCTCGTTCTGTAGCGCCTGCGCCTCCTTTTGCAGTTGCTTCAACTCCTTGGCCACCTGGTCGATTTTCTTCTCGGCCTCCTGGCGATTCTTGATCTCTTGCTTGGTGACATCCTTGTTGCGATTTTCGAGGGCGTCGAGCACTTTTTCGACATCCTTGGCGATCTGCTTTTGCTGTTCGAGCACCTGCGGCGGCGCCTCGTCCCGGTTCTTGAGCTCGTCGGCGGCCTTGTTCATCTTGGCGGCGATCGGGTCCTTGCTGTCGGGTTGCTTCGGCTGCCCTCTCTTGTCGATCTGCTTTTCGTTGGGGTCGGGGATCGCCTTCTTGAGTGCCTCGTCGAGCTGCTTGGCCGTGTCTTTGTCGCCTGTCTTCTCGGCTTGCTTCTTGGCATCTTGCAGATCTTGCACGGCCTTGCGCATCTGCTCGGCCAACTCGCGCTGGGCCTTTTCCTTGTTCTCGAACTGCTGGCGCATGGCTTTCTTGTGCTGTTCTTGGTTAAGATTCTCGTCTTTGTCCCCTTCGCGTTTCTGGGCGTTGAGGTTCTCGAGATCTTGCCTCAGCGTCTCTTGCTTTTGCAGGAGTTCGCGGAACTTCTCGCGATGCTTCTGCATGGCGAAGTCAGGGGCGAGTTCCTTGTTCAATTCGCCGATTGCCTTGAGCACGTCGTTCTGCAGGCGGGCGGTCTGTTCGAGGTTCTTCGTCGTCTTCGGCGTCTTCTTGTCGGTCTGAATGTCGTTGCGCGCCTCGGCGAGCTTCGGCTCGATCTGCGGCAATTCGGCCTGGGCGATGTGATCCAGGGCGCCCTTCATTTTGTTTACTTGCTCGGCGGCCTTGGAGCCGATCTCCTTGTTGTCCTTCATGAGCTGTTGAAGTTCCTTCAGCTGCCCGCGCAAACCCTGTTCGGGGTTCTTGCCGACGTCTTCCTGGATTTTTCGCTGCGTCTGGTCGGCGTCGCTGAGATCGTCCTTGGCCTTGGGCGTGATCTTGTCCATCTTTCTGACTTCGTTGACCGTGTCCATCGCCTTCTTTTGTTCCGCTTCGATGCGCTTGATCTCCTTCTGCATTTTGTTGACCTTCTCCTCGACGATGGCGACGATGTCGCGCGGCGCGACGATTGTGAGCTCGATGGCGTGGCTCTTGCCGAAGCCACGCGCCGGGTCGATGTCGCAGAAGTCGTCGGCGCCGACCTCGATCATGATCTTGTCGCCCACCTTGAACTGATTGCGCAGATGCCAGGTCGTGTCGAAGTCGAGCTCCTTGGGGCGCAGGCGCAAGGCCGGCCTGGGAGCGGTGAGCTGGCCGATGCGCGTCATCGGCCCGGCGACGTGGGTGCGGCCCATCTTCGCGAACAGGATTGGCAGCAACTGGGCGTGGTCCTGGGCACTGTAGATGACGATGCGTCTGACTCGTTCGGCATGGGTCAAGATGCTGTGCCGATGAATCGCCAATTGTTCCGGCGGCAGGGATTTCTTCAGCTCCTCGGTAAAGCTTTTTTCGGACGGGAAATCCTTGTCGGCCAGATCTTTTTTCAGGGAGCCAATGACCTCGTCGGGGACTTGTTCCTCGCGCAGCTTCTGAAAACTGTAGTCCGTCAACTTGAAGGTCTCTTTTTCCTCGGGGGTACCGTCGGCCTTGCGCGGGCGGTACTCGATGAACGCCGAGCGTATCGCAAACAACTCGTCGGACGCCTTGAACTTGAATTTGATTTCGCCGTCGGGAACGCGCAAGATGCTGGGGCTGGGCTGCGCGAGGCGGATTTCGGGCAGTGGATCGCGCTCAACGGCCAACTCGATGCGTTCGTCGGCATCGAGACCGTGCTTATCGCGTATCTGCAGATTGATGAAGTCGGTATTGACGGGCGGCGTGAACGTGAAGCGGAATACCGAGCGGTCGGCTTCGAACTCGGCGGCGCTCCGGTGCACGACGGCCTGGGCGGCAGGCTTGACGTCGGCGGCGTCGCCGTCCTCTTTCTTCTCGACTTGCTTCTGCTTTTCGTGGATTTCCAGCCAGGCCTCCACCAGCGGCCGATCGGCCTTGGCACGCAGGCTCACCTTCGTGCCTTCATGAATGCGCAGATGGCGCGTGCCGGGGGGCTGCCGATCGGGTGAGCGCAGATCGGTGTAGGCCGGCGGATATAGCTCGATATGCGGCGAGGGCTGCCCGTCGAGCAGTTCGAGCTTCGGTTTGGGCAGGACTTGGACCATGTGCCAGGTCCCCGCGCGCGGCGGGAACGCGCCGTCGTTGGCCAGGACGCGGAACTTGAATTCCTTGTGATACTGCTGGGTCAAGTGAATCGGCAGCTCGAACGAAACCGAGCGTTTGTCTTCGGCGACCTTCATCTTGTCGGCCGCGATGACCTGATCGGCGCGGATCTGCCCTTCGATCTCGACGCGGGCATTGGGCGGAATCCTGCCGCGCAGCTCGACCTTGATGCGGTAGGGCTGGTTGTGGGCGATGCGGTCTTTCTCCGTGGCCGTCGGGTCGATCGCCTCCCAGTTGATCTCCTTGCCCTTGGAGCGTTCGACGCTGATCGTGGTCCAGGTGTGGCCGCCGAACGGTTCGACGAAGCGCCAGAACGCGGTCCCGGCGCGGGCGCCGTTCGTACCGACGAGCGCCGCCGCAGTAATGGCAACGACGAAGGCGGCGACGCCACAGAGCGCGGCGCCGCGCCGATCCAGGATGCGGCCGAAGTCGCACTGATCGGCCTTGGCGAGGGCGGCTTCGACGGTCCGCGCGCGCATGGCATTGGAACCGCCGACGCGCGCTTGCTCTTCCTTCGATTGCTTGAGAAACTGCAAGGAGCTGGCCAGCGCATCGTTCAATTCAGGATAGACTTCCTCGACGCGCAGGGCGAGTTGCAAATCGTCGCACGGCCTGGCGAAGGGCTTGATCAAATAGGTGTACGCGACATAGCCAACGCCGATGAGCATACCGACGAGAAAGACGGCGCGGCCGAGCGTCGGGAGTTGCAGCAAGTAGTCGAGCACGCCGACGGTGACGCTGACACCAAGGATCAACGCCACGAGAGCGCAGGTCCCCTGCCAGCCGTCCAGGACGCGGACTTTCATGCGTAAGACGGCGAGGCGCGACAAAAGGGGACTACCCTCCGCGCTATACGAGGCCTCGGCACGGCTGCGCGGATCTTCGCCGGGTTCAGGCCCGACATCGCGTCGGGACGAAGCGGCCTGCGTCCTCCTCCGCGGCTCGCGTCTGCCAAAAAGCAGCAGCAGGCCAATCAGAATGGCAAACCCGGGTACGGCCATCGCAATCAATTCGACGATGACGATCTCGATCAAGTACACCTGGGTACGAAAGAATGTGTAGCCGAAAATCGCCAGCAAACCGCACGGCCCCACGATGGCGCACGCAGCCATGCCGAACCAGGGCATCTTCTTGCCGTTGACGGGGTCATCGCTCATCGACAGGCCCAAGAGAAAGCCGCCGATCATGCCGCCTACCACCGAGATGCCAAGGTATATGGGCAGTCCAAGCTGCAGGCCGAACAGGAAACCCGCCTGCGCCAGACCGGCGACCACGGAAGTAGCGAGAAACAGAATCAGCCCCGCCAGGCCGCGCCAGTCCAGGGGTTTTTCTTCGCGTGGTTTCATGAGCGGAACCCTTCAAGTAAAAAGTAAAAAGGCAAAAGTAAAAAGTATCGAGCCTGCGTCCTTTTTTCCTTTTGCCTTTTTCCTTTTGCCTTACAACAGATGCTTCCACTTGCGCAAGATCCATTCGGACGTTATCAAGAACAATACGATTGCAAACACCCACCACTGGTTCCACAACAGCGTCGGCGGCACTTGGGGATCAAGGCTGGGGCCGACGCTCGGCTGCATCTCGTCAAGCATCTCGTCCGCCCTCGCCAGCGTGTAGAACTTGCCCTGCGTCGTCTCGGCCGCTCCGATCATTTCCGGCTGGTTCATGCGCAACTTGTCGAGTTCGCCAGGCGGCAGCTCGACGATCGCCTCGGCGCTGGGTCTTTCGCCATCGGGCTGCGTCTTGGTCACGTCGGGGTTCGTCAGCCGGATGCGATATTTTCCTTCGCGAACGGGGGGCGTCTTACCCTCGTAGGTTCCCCAGCTTCCTTCGACCTTGGCGAGTGTGAGCTGGGAGACAATTGACTCTTCCTTTTTTTCGTCCGGCGGCAGGTACGTCACGGTTACCTTCACCTTGGTCGTGTCGTCGAGCTTCGGCGCGTCCGGATTGCCGCCGCTGACGTTGTCCGGGAAGCGCACCGTGACCTTGATCTCCTCGCCCATCCGATACGGCGTTTGCCGATCGAGCCTCAGGTCGGTTCGCGTCGTACGGCCGCGCGAGAGATAGCGCATCGTTTGAATCCAGAACGTGTTGAACTTGGATTCATCCTCGCGCAATCGCCAGCGCCAGGTTTCGTCGAAACCGAAGAACATGCTGCGGCCCGTGCCGACGAACTGCTGGACGACGAGCGGATGGCGTTCATCCTGGTTCGGCTCTCGGTGGACAGCCTTGTCGCGCGGATGCACGGCCAGCACCTCCGCGAGCGGCTTGATGCGATAGCGCGACGAATTCCAGTACATCGGCGTCAGCCGGCTCCAGGTCCGCAGGCTCTCGCCTTCATCCGGGCTGAAGCGGAAAATCGGATGCCCCTTCCCCGCCGGCGTCAGCTCCGGGCGAAGCTGATCGACGCGCAACATCTCTGCCGGCGGCTGACCCTCCAGTGGCTCGACGGGCAGGATGCTCGCCAGCGGTGTGCCTTTGTATCGGTGCGGATTATTGAACGCCCCTGCCATGAACAGAATACCGCCGCCCGACTTCGTCCCCTTGTTTCCCTTGACATCCTCACCGCGGACATAATGCACCACATCATCTAGACGATTCTGGAGCTTCTTGTGATTGGGGTCGCAATCGCCAAATATCAAAACATCGAAACGGTTCAGATCTTCGAGCGTCGGCGGGAAGTTCTTCAGGGCGGCCTTGTCCTGGATGTGGAAATCGTCGTCCGCGTCCAGAAGCAGCACTTTCAGGTCGATCGACTTCTTCTTCTTGGCGTCCAGCGACTCACGCTCCAGCAGGAACTTGATGTAGCGGAACTCGTAGCGCGGCTGCATCTCCACGTAAAGCACGTTGATCAACTTCGTGTCGATCACCTCGATGGTGCGTTCGATGCGCAGGTTGGCCGGCGCGATCGGCTTGTCGTTCCCTTTCACCTCCGGCGGCACGACCTCGATAATGTAGGTCTTGCGGCCCATCTCTTTCGGTTGATCGCGCAGGCGGAACTTGACCGATTTGCCATTCGGATCGACCTTGACCATTTCGCGGACTTCGTTGCCTTTCGCGTCGCGGACGATGACGACCTTGCCATCTTTGCCCTTGACCTTGAGGACGACAGGGACGGTGAGGTCCTTGTAGCCCTGGCCGGTAAGGCGGACCTCGAAGATGGCCGTATCGCCGATGTAGATGGGATCTTCGACGCTGAGATCGTGCAGCTTGAGATCGCGGAACTGCTGCTCATCGCCGACGCCGACGAAGTAGAGGCCGACGTTTTTCGAGGCGGCGTACTCGGCGACCTGGGCGATGGTCTCATCGCGCGTGGTGACGCCATCGGTAAACATGATGACGCTGGAGAGCGCCGACCCGCGGTAATGGTCGATGACCTGCCGAAGCGCGGTGCCCAGCCGGCTATCGTTCCCCACCGGTTCGAGGCGGGCGAGCGCCTTGTTGGCGCGCTCGATCATCTTCAAATCGTTGGGATCGACCAGCTCGCCCGCGTCCCCGCTCGGATCGCGCAGCTTGGTGGCCCGACCGGTGGCGTCGAGATGGAAAATGTGGACCTTCGTGCGATGCCGGGTCAGCAGCGTCTTGAGCCAGTGCGGCTCCGGCTGCGCGAGCACCCCCTGGATGAGCTGCAGCCGGCTCGGACGCCACTTGCCATCGCGAATGTTGTCGCGCTGCTTCTGCCAGTACTTCAAGCGCAGGTCGAGGCCGTCAACCTCGGCTTTGACATCCGGATCGTGCTGGGCGGCTGGGGTCTTCGCGGCGATCTCGTTCTCCAACGCGGTGATTCGGCCCGGCAAATCGGTCTTCAACTGCTCCTGAATCGACGTGCTCAGGTTGGTGACGCGCTCGATCACCTTGGGATCCTGGAACGTGTCGGGCTCTCCCATGCTGCGCGAGTCGTCGATCAGCAGCACCATGTCGGGAAAGCCCTCGCGCGCGTACTGCAATTGCGGCCGTGGCAGGAGGAAATAAAGCGTCAAGAGGATCAAGTACATGCGCAACGCGCCGAGCAGCAGCTTGTAAACCAGCGACACGCGCGGCGCCTCGGCCCGATACGTGAAGAAGATCGTCACGCACGCTCCCAGGATAAGGAAGATAGCGTACCAGCTTTCCGGACCGGGTATGCCGAAGAGAAACTGCGTCTTCTCGTAGCGCCAGTTCGAGCCTTCGCCCGGCTGCAACGGCGGCACACCCACGAATTGCTCGAACCAGTTGCGCAACAGTTCGGGCAGGAAGCCAAGGAAATCGCCCGTGCGTATCTCGTGCGTGATGACCAGGGCGCCGATCGCGAACAGGATCGTCGAGATGACGGCGACGACGGCGGCCACAATGGTTCCCGTCGGACCAGGGGGCGCGCCGGACAGGGCCCCCTCGGTGGTCGTGTAATGCCCGAAGTACCAGGCCATGACGATCTCCGCGAACAAAAGCCCCAGCACGATTAGCAAGGCGATATTGGCGATGGTCGGCCCGACCGGCATGTAGATGTCGATCGGCGCCGCCGCCGCGCCGTCGATCGCGATCGCCGCCATGAGCGGATTACGGACCACTTGCAGCTTCCAGCCGGGATATAGATCGTTGAGCTTCTTCTCGTCGACGCGGCCCAGATCGCTCTCCGTCCCTTTTTGATCGGAGGACGAGGCCGGCACGTTGACGGCGAAGGGGTACTCGTTTCCGGTCTGGGCGTCGAGACGATAAAGGCCGCTGAAATCGGTGTCTCCCCAGCGAAATAGGTTCGTCTCGTCGAGCACCTGAGTCTTGACGCGCGTTGATTTGAGGTTGCTGCCGGCGGGGAAATGGAGGGTAACCTCAACCTCGTTGCCGCCGGGAAGGTATTCTTCGAGCATGTTGCCGACGGTCAGCGCCTGTTCGCGCAGCCGGCCGGAAACGCCCATGCGCGTGAGTTCGTGCATCATGGCGCCGAAGCTCGGCGAGCCGGGCCAGGTCGTCCAGTCCATGTTGACAGTGGACGTTAGCAGGAGCACCTTGCCGCGATAACGCGCGGGCTGCCGATCGATGCGCGTCGCGCCTTTCAACGGCTTCAGCGCGGGTTGCTGGGTCCGCGGCAACGGCGGATTCCACTCGACGAGCGCTGGGGAGCTGACCGGCAGCTCGGCACGCTTGTCCTTCTCGACGATGTTGGCGACCTCCGGCATAAACGACAGGACGACGCGCGCCTTCCCCTCCGGGACCATCGCCAGCACGAATTGCCGAAAACGCGCGGTCCGCAGCGTCAAGCGATCGGCGTCGTCGTTGAACGCCTGCAGCGGAGGCAGCGCGTACGCGTTGTTGTCCGTGTTTTGCAGGTAGAAGTGATGCTCCGCGGGAGCTTCGACCTTCTTTTCGCCTTTGTAAGGGATGAGCTTGGCCGGCAGGATTCCCTGTTCGTCCTTGAAAAGCAGGCGATTGTAATTGTCGATGTGCTCAAGCATGCGATCGCCAAGCGAGACGATGAACCCGCCGCCGCGGCGCAGATGGCCGTCGATCTTGCGCACGTCGTTGTTCCCGAACGGGCCCACGTCGCACCAGAAGATGCAATCGAAGTGCTCCAGCTCCGCCTCGGTCATGTCGGTGAATTGCGACGGCGTGACCACCTTCGGCCGCAGCGGCGCCCACTTCGGCTCCGCCCCCGCCGGGAACGGATTGAGCGACAATTTCAGGTATTCGGATGCGCGCTCGAAGCGATCCGCCGAGGTCTTGCCGTTGACGATCAGGATCGGGATGGTCTCGCGCACGGTGATGACGATGGTGCGCGTGTTGTCTTCGTTAAGGGTGTCGTCGGCGATCTTCACTTGCACCGCGTAGGTGCCGGGGGTCGCGAACTTGAAGTCGTCGAACTCGATAGTCTGCCGCTCGCCCGGCGCGAAAGTGCAATTCTTGTGGCTGACGACACGCATCTGCAACGGGACATCGTTGGCGTTTTCCTTGGCCTTGCCGGTCAGGACCTCGACGCGCAGGTCTTTCTTGGTTTCCGCGCTGAAATTATGCACGCTGGCCGTCAAGAGTACGTTGGTGTTCGAGGTCACGTAGAGGTTCTTGAAGACGATGTCGGCGACGGCAACGTTGCCGGCGTTGTCCGCGCCGACATCCACGAAGATGGTCGTCGCGCGCTCGGCAATGTCGAGATAGGCCTGCTTCTCCTTCGCCTCGGCGTCGTTCTTGAGGTCGGACGGGGCGGCGCCGAGCCAGGTGGTGCGCTGCATGTCGGTGAAGAAATAGACCGCCTGTGTCCCGAAGCGAGGTTTGGTTTCGATGAGCTTGGCCGACACCATGTTGAGCGCCGACGCCAGGGACGAATTGCCGTGCGTGGGCTTGACCGCCTCGATCTCGCGCATGACCTTGCGATAATCCTGCGATGCCTCGCCGACGAGCCAGGTCGGGCTGTCCTTCAGAACGAGGACGCTGTAGCCGTCGCCGGCGGGGTTGTCCTGAATTTTCTTGAGTACGAGCTGGCGGGCCGCCTCGAACGCGGGCTGCCCGTTCACGGTTTGATTCATGCTCAAGCTGGCGTCGAGGACGAAAACGTGGTGGACGCGCGTCGTGCGTGTCCTCTTGCCGATGTGGGCGAGCCCCATTTCCGACCACCACGCCTCGGCCCACGGCATGACGCTCGCCATCGCGAAGAGGATCAGTGCGAGGATGAGCATGCGCACCAAGAGCAGAAGAAGCTGCTCGATGCGCATGCGCTTGCGCGTCTGCTTTTGCGCGGCGAGCAGGAACTTCATCGCCGCCCATTCGACGATCTTGAAGCGCCGGCGATTGATCAAGTGGATGACCACCGGTATGGCAATGGCGGCCCCGCCGACGATGCCGGCGATGAGAGGGTTGATAATGAATGCGAATAAGAACATATCCGTAATCCGTATAGGTTGCATTCCGCCGCTTGCGGCCTAGCGTGTCAGCGCGATCTCTTCAAGCGATGCGCCAAATAACTCGACATCGCCACATTCAACGGCGTGTCCGTGCGCAACTGCACATAGTCGATATTCTGATCTCGGCAGCCCTTTGTCAACTGATGAATGTGCCCTTCGATTTGCTCCAGATACGCCGTCCGCAGCGAGCGTGGGTCGGTCAGCAGATCGGGATACTGCTCCATGCCGCGGAACAGCGTCGATTCGTGGAACGGGAACGTCACCTCGGCCGCGTCGAGAATGTTCCATAGCACCACCTCGTGCCGCTTATGCCGCAGGTGTTTCAGGCCAGCTAAAATCGGCTCCAGGTCCTCGAACATGTCGCTGAGGATGAAGACGAGCGCCCGCCGGTTGATGCGTTCGGCCATGTCATGAAACAGGGGCGCCATGTTCGACTTCTCCTTGCCGACGCCTTGATTCATGAAGTGGACCATCTCCTTGAGTTGCGAGAGCTGGCTCGACGGCTTGAGGTAGTGTTTCACTTCCGAGTCGAAGGTGACGAACCCGATCGCGTCCGACTGGTGCAGGACCATGTACGCCAGCGCCGCGGCCGACATGCAGGCGTAATCGAATTTCGATATGCCAGCAATAGAGCCGTAACGCATCGATTCGCTGATGTCGAGCAGGATCCAGCACACGAGGTTGGTTTCTTCCTCGTATTGCTTGAGATAGAAGCGACCGGTGCGGCCCCAGACTTTCCAGTCGATGTGCTTGATGTCGTCGCCGGGCACGTATTCGCGATGCTGGGCGAACTCGACGGAGAAGCCGTGGTAGGGGCTCTTGTGCTGCCCGGAGAGATAGCCTTCGACGATGAGCCGCGCTTTGAGTTCGAGGCTGCGCACTTTGGCGAGCGCGAGCGGGTCGAGATATTTGCGCGGGTCGTCTTTGATTGCTTGCTTGGCCATCCTACACTCTCCACGCCGCTTGCGGCTTAGCGTTTGCTCTCTGCCCCCGTATCACCTCTGACGCCACCCAGAGTTTGGCCCGAAGGGCCGCAACCAATCAGCCCAGGGCAAAGCGCAGCGCCGCCCTGGGATGCGCGATACCACGCCGGCCAAGCCCTGCAAGGGCGAAACAAACCAGCGCGCCACGTTGTTTTGCCCTTGCAGGGCGAGGCCCAACCGCGTCGACCCAACCCAGGGCGGCGCTGCGCTCTGCCCTGGGCTATTTTGTTTTCGCACCTTCGGTGCTCCAATTATCCCGCGACCACCGCCTTGCCGCGCGCCAGCGCCTCCTCGTTCGGGTCGCGTGGGATGATGTCCGCCAGCCTTTGAATGATCGTCTCCGGCTTGATACCTTCCGCCTCGGCGTTGAAGTTCGTAATGATGCGATGACGCAAGACCGGGATCGCGACGGCCCGGATGTCCTCGCAGGAGACGTAGTAGCGGCCATGCAGGACGGCGCGGGCCTTCGCGCCCAGGACGAGGTTCTGCGTGGCGCGCGGACCGGCGCCCCAGGTGACGTATTCCTTGATGAAGTCGGGGACCTCGCCTTTTTCCTTGCGCGTCAGGCGGGCGAACTTCATCGCGTAACGGATGACGTACGGCGCCACCGGGACCTTGCGCACGATGTCCTGCATCTCGAGGATGTCGTTGGCGTTCAGGATGCGTTCGAGCTTGGCGGAGTGCATTGCCGTCGTCATCTCGACGATCTTGAACTCCTCATCCTCGGACGGGTAATCGACAAGCACGTTGAACATGAAGCGATCCTGCTGCGCTTCGGGGAGCGGGTACGTGCCTTCCTGTTCGATCGGGTTTTGCGTGGCGAGGACGAAGAACGGATCGGGGAGCTTGTGCCGGGTGCCGCCGATCGTGACCTGCTTTTCCTGCATCGCTTCCAGGAGGGCGGCCTGCGTTTTAGGCGGGGTACGGTTGATTTCGTCCGCCAAGATCACGTTCGAGAAGATCGGGCCGGCCAGAAATTTGAACACGCGCTGGCCGCTCGTCTTGTCTTCTTGCAGCACTTCCGTGCCAGTGATGTCCGACGGCATCAAGTCGGGCGTGAACTGGATACGGCTAAAGCTCAGATTGAGCGCGTCGGACAGGGCGCGGATCATCAACGTCTTCGCCAGGCCGGGCACGCCGACCAGCAGGCAGTGGCCTTTCGCGAAGACGGCGATCAGCAATTGTTCGATAACGTCGGTCTGGCCGACGATCGTTTTGGCGAGCTCCTTGGTGATGCGGCGATAGCCGTCGTTGAGCCGTTCGATGGCGGAGAGATCGCCTTCGATGCGCGGCCAGGAGGTTGGCGCCTGGGCGGCCGGCGCGGCGCTGGCGGTGGGAATAACGGTCGGCGTCACCGTCACAATCGGCGGGCGCATTTCCTCCGTCCGCGCAAGTGCGATCGGCTCGTCCACGACCACGGCCGGCGGCGCGGCGACCCAGGTTCCGCAAGCGCATAATCGCTTGCCTCCCGCCGGCACTTGCAGGGGGGTCTGACAGGCCTTGCAACGAACGGTGACGACATCGGCTTTCATGGAGTGAACTCTCGATTTAGTTAATTCTCTCGTTCCCAAACTCCTGTTCGGGAACCAGGATCGATGATGCTTCGTCAGCGAGCGCAGAGGCGCCGACGGCTTGATTTATGCTACCGGATTGTTCGCGGCTGGTGAAGCATTATTCGTGATCGAGGCCGCGAAAACCATAAATCCTGCCCGCGACCGAAACGACCAGGCGTTGGTTGGACCAGCACACGTCGCCGACGCCGTGCCCACCCTCGAAGGTGAGCCGCTGCTGCCAACGTCCCTCCCACGGATCGACGAAACCGATGGAGAACGCCTCATCCCTCGACTTAGCCACGGGATGAACCGCCAGGAAGTGTTTCGAATAACGGAGACGCCAGCGTTGCGCCTCGACGTTTCGTCCGAGTAACGGCAGCGTCCATTGCAACGTGCCGTCGTTCAGGGACCGTGCGTGCAGTATTCCCGCTTGCACGTAAAAGAACGACGTATCGCCGACGCAAATCGATTCGACATCCAGCCGATCCGCCAGTTGCCGCGCTGAGATAGTCCAAAGCAACACGCCGCGCTCGGGCTCCAGGCGGACGAGTTCCGGCCCTTCATTGCGCGGAACCAGGGCGAGAAGAACCGTGTCCTTGTGGATCAAGCGACATGATTCGCCCGTCAACGAGCGCGGCCATGGCGTTTGGAACGTCCACAGATCCTTGCCCTGCGGAGATAATCCAAGAGCGTCGATACGGCCCGGCTCTCCGGCAACAATCAGGCGATTCTCGATCAGAGCAGGCGCTTGCGACCACATACGCATCGGCTCACGCATTGGCGTCGCGGCTTTCTCCAGCCAGATCGCCTGCCCGGTCACTTTCTGCGCCAACAGTTTCGCTCCGACGCATTTCGCATATGGTGCAAAACCAACCTCAAGCGGGCGCAGAGTCGCGGCAGCCGACGCATGTTGCCAGGCGACCTCGCCCGTATCAAGGCGGAGCCGGAGGAAGCGCTGATGATCGTCGAGCAAAAGCAGCGTATCGTCCCAACGCGAGAAGTGCACGAACCCGGCCGTGACGTTGGCGAGCTTCGGAACGCCAGCGACGACGCTGCCGACACGCCAACGCCGCGACGGTGCGGCGAACGTCCACACGGCGTCGCCATCGACGACGCGCAGGGCCAACACGGCGTCGGCGCCGCCGATGACGACGAGATCGCGCCAACGCCCGAACCATACCGGCTCGAACGTCAATTTCTGCCGCCAACGCTGCACGCCATCCTCCAGGGCACGGCACGTCACCTGACCGGGTTGCGTGCAAAAGAAGCAATCGTCGCGATCGTCATCCGCGTCGACGTGCCACGCGCGGCCATCGTCGTGCGACCACGCACGCACCAGCGGCAAGCTAACACGGGAGGGCGAGACTCCTGCCGAACCTTTCGGACGCGACGGCTCCGGACGTTTCGACTCGGCGGGAGCCTCGCCCTTCCGGCCCAGCAACTTCAAACGCGCGGCGATTAATTGACGCCACGCCTCGGCATGGCGATCCTGTTTCGTCGCGTCCACGAGCTGCTGATAGCTCGCAATCGCCTCAGCGTTATCGCCGGCGCTTGCGTGCCGCCGCGCTTGTTGGTAGAGCATTTCGATGCGAGCTTGGGGTCGTGGTTCCATCGGCAGACGATGGCTCGGCACATAGACGATCAGCTCACTGGCCCCCGCGATCGCCAGGCAGCCCTGGCCGAACGCCCAGTTGCCCGCTGGTAGATTGTGCAGCAGCGACGGCTCGAAGTACGACGGCTCCCCCGGCACGTCAACCTCCCGCTGCTGGCGGCCGTTCGAGAGCGTGACGGCCCGGCCCGGAAGCTGAGCGTCGCGCGTCGGCCAGAACAGCCAGCCGCCCGCGATCAGGCCGCGCCCTAGGCTCGGAAGTTTGCCGTCCGTCGGCTGGGCCCAGGCGATCCGACCGCTGTCGACTTCGACCGCCATGACGCCGTCGCGCGTCGTCGCATAAAGCCGGCCGTGTCCCGTGCCGAGCAGATGGCCGATCTCGACGCCTTCCAGCTCCCAGCGCACCGACCCGCTGACGGCATCCAGGCAAAAGAGACGATCGCTGTCCAGCGGCGCCGCGAACACGTGCCCTTCGCCCGCCAGGCACGGCGCCAAATCGCGCGGCGACGGATCCAGGTCCGCGGTGAGCGGCCCACGGCTTGGATAGCGCACGCCCCAGCTCGGCTGCCCCGTCCACGCATCGACCGCCACGATCGCGCCGGCGTGCGCGCAATAGACGATCTGCCCGGCCGCCCACGTCAGCAAGTGTTGCCGTTGGCGCACGCTGGAGCCGTCCACGTCGAACTCCGGAATGTCGCACACTTCGCGCGTCCAGCGTTGTCGGCCCAGCGTGTCGTAGCAGACGATCGAGGTGGAGGTGCGTCCGCCGGCGAGCTTGCTCAGCGCGATGTAGATGCGCCCGTCACGGACCAGGGGCGAACCCTCGAAAAAGGCGTGCGTCTTGTCGGCGCCGCCGGCGCGGATGTGCCACAGCTCGCGTTTCTTGGCGCGCTCCGGCTGGGTCAGGTCAAGGCAGACGAGGTAGCTCGCCCCGGCTTTCTCGAGGTTGCGGGCGCCGATCTCATGCCGGCCGAGCCGAACGTAGGCGCGCTCTTGATCCGCCGATAAGGTGAAACGCGGCAGCAACAGCTTGGCGTCGAGGCCGACGCCGGGATCAATCAGCCCCGCAGTCTTGAGGTCGTAGCGGAACAGTTCTTTGCCTGTGGTCAGATGATAGCTGATGACCGAGCGATGATCGGCGATGAGAATCTGCTGATTGACGATGACGGGATGAAATGCCAGGCTCCGCAGGGGAGTCGCACGCTCGACGAGCGGTTCCGTGCCGGCGCGGGCCAGCGTCGGCAGCTTGACGCGCCAGGTCGGGCCATCTTCCCACAGAGGGACGAATGGCGCCTGGGACAGCACGCGATTGCGCGTCGGATCGCCGCCGAAGGTCGTCCACGGTTCGTCGTTGTTGCGGATTTTCGCCTGCACCAGCGTGGCCAGCGATTTATCGAGGATCTTGGCATAAACGCCATTCTGCCCGGCGAGCGCGCCGGCCGCGTCGGGATACCGGCGGCGGAACTCAGCGAGGTCGGCGCGGCCTTCATCGAGCCGGCCTTGAAAGAAAAACGCAAGGACGAGCTTCGCCTGCACGCGCACCAGATCGACTTTCGGATCGGGAAAACGCAGCAACTCGTGGTGCTCGTGATCCCCCGGCGCAAGCAGGCGCCACCAGTGTCGGGCTTCGTCGAAGTCGCCGCGCTCGAAGGCCAGATCGCCCAGTAGATCGAGCGCCTCGTCGCCCACGCTGCTACAGAAGAGATCGTCCACCAGACGGCGCAGCGGCAGCGACGAGCGCGTTTGCCGCCCCTGCGCCAAAAGCGCACGCGCCTCGGCATCGACGCGCTGCCGATATTGCTCCAGCACGGAGCGCGGCAATTTCGCGAGCCGTTCGTGGCACAGCCGACGCACCTGGCCGCTATGCCAGGCGACCCTCGCGCGCGGCGGAGTCTCCGACAAGGTGACGAGGGCGTCCCCCGATTCGACGGTCGTGCGATGGTAGTCCTCGGCGAGTTGCTCCCAGACGGCGTTGTTGCGTTCATCGGCCAGGATCGGCGCCAAATTCGCAAGATCCGGCGACGCCAACTGCCCGAGCAGCCCGACCGCCAGACTCGGCGAGTGTACCGGATTCAGGCGTGCATCCAGCGCCACGATCCGGGCCGCCACCTGCGAATCGAGGCTCGGCAACACGGTCTTGCGCACCGCTGCCGGCTCTTGGGAAAAAGCGGGCGAAGTCAACAGTGCGAGTGCGAGGCAGCATCGCGATGTTAGGGAGATCTTCATGGAGGATCTGCGTGAAATCGAAGCGGGAGATGCGACGCTTCCATGATACGGGATCAAGGCCAGAAGCGTAAGCTAAGTTCGCCCGCACACTTCGCCTTTGATTCTGGCTCTGGTTTATTTCCTGCCCGCCGATTGTTGCAGCATCCAGCCGCCGCCGAAGATCACGACGCCGACGCCCGCCCACATCAACATGCGTCCCTCCGACATGGCGTTCGTCGCCTGTCCGGCGATCGCGATGGGGAGGATGAGCAAGCCGATCAGTTGCAAAATACGGCCAATTGGAACAAGCATGCTCCCCTCATTTATTCTCGAAAACGAGAAGCGTATTTGCGTGCGTTCTCGTAATTGGGTCCGTCCCTCCCCGCTTAGCGGTCGTGATGAAGCGCGAAGCAAATGGCCCTTCATCGCGAGCGCTAAGAGGGAAGCGGCCGCGAACATGATTCTACGAACGCCGACCACGACGGCACGAAACTTGCCCGGGCAAACTGTGCGACAGGCAAGTGAATTGTCCGTGTGCTTGACGGCAGGCGCGCGAGCCGTACAAAAGCACAATTACATTCTCCCAAACCATTGCCGCGTTGATTTCTTCGCAGGATGGCCTATGACTCGTTCGTCACAATTCGCCGTCGCGGGCATCGCCTGTCTTTCCTTCGCGCTCACCGGCTGCGGTCTCGATCCGCATCAGGCGTATTCCCCGAACCTCAAGTACGGCATTCGCCAGGATCCGATCATCACGATCAAAACCTCGGAGCTTGGCGACGAACGTTACGATCCCGATCGCCCTGGCATCTTCCCGTTGATGAAGGTTGAAGACATCCAGAAGCCCGATCATCCCTATTACGCCAAGCGTTCCAAGCTCGACGAAAAAGCGTTGCGCGATCCCGCCCGATTGAACGCCAACGACCGCAAGGAGCTGGAGGATGCCCTCGAACTCCTCTTTGGCACGCCGGCCAAGCCTGTCGTCAATGCCAAGGCAGCGGAATGCGACGAGTCGGCCACCAAGGACCTGAAGGTTGACGACAAGATGCTGGCGCTGGGAAGCACGCGCTATCGCATCCACTGCCTGCACTGCCACGGCGTCGCCGGGGACGGGCGTGGGCCGACGTCGCGCTGGATCAACCCGCATCCGCGCGACTTCCGCCAGGGCATGTTCAAATTCCAATCCGTCGATCAGACCACCGACTCCGGCATGCCGCCGTCACGCACCGATTTGATGCGCACGCTTCGGCAAGGGCTCGAAGGCACGGCGATGCCCACGTTCAACTTGCTCAAGGACGAGGAACTCGAATCGCTCATCAGTTACGTCATTCACCTCAGCCTGCGCGGCCAGGTCGAATACTACGTGCTCAAGGATTTCGAAGACGAAAAGGGCGCGCTCGTGTGGAATCAACAAGATAAGATCCCCGCCAAGGCGAAGATCTTCCTGAAGGTCTACCTCGAACAATACTGGGCCGTCTCGCAACAGCCTGATCGCGCGATCCGTCCAGCCCAGTATCCATACGATTCGAATGATCCCAAGGCCCTCGCCGCCTCGGTGCAGCGCGGGCAGCAGATTTTCGCCGCCAAGCCGTCGGTGGATTTTCAGAGGTACCATGCGTTGAAGCTCGCCAAAACCGAGAAGGCAGGGAAAAAGCTCGTGGACGCGCTGGCAGCCAAACGTGCGGCCGCCAAGCTGGCCGACCCGAAGATCGCCGAGGAAGCCCTGGCCAAGATCGCTTTGACCGACAAGGAAAAAGCTGATCAAGCCGTAGTGAAGGATGAGTTGCCCGAACTCGAGAAAGTAGCCTTCGCCGCCGAGGCGCTGACCAAGGCCGAGCTGTATTTGAAGGGGGCGAACTGCGCCAGCTGCCATACCAACTTCGGCCGCGAAGCCCGCTATCGCTTCGATGAATGGGGCACCCTCGTCCGGCCCAACAACCTTTCGCTCGGCAACCTCCGCGGCGGCAAACGGCCCGTGGACATCTACTATCGCGTGCATTCCGGCATCAACGGCTCCGGCATGGCGGCGTTCGGCAAGACCTTCAAAGGACACGAAGAATACATCTGGGATCTCGTCAACTTCGTCTCCAACGTCCCCTATCCCTCCATGCGCAAACAACTGGGCATCCAGCTTGACTAGACAGAACGCCGCTTGCGGCTTAGCGTTCGCAAAGCATCATCCGAACGCAAAGCCGCCAGCGGCTGACAGGAGATATATACGTGGGCAACAAGTTCTGGAGTATCCTGTTCGGCGCGACCATGCTGGCGTGCCTGATCGGTTTCGCCATCTCGCCGCTCATGGGCTGGTGGATGCCCGACGGCGTCTCCGCGCACGCCGCCGAGGTCGATTTCCTCTTTTACGTCATCCTCTGGATCACCACCTTCTTCTTCATCCTCACCGAAGCAATCCTTGTCGGCTTCATGTGGCAATACACGAGCCAGGACGGCAAACGCCCGGTCAACGAGAACGCGGACGTCGCCGGTTTCCTCAAGCCGCTCACGGGTTTGCTCGACAGCCAGCACAAGGTCGAAATGGCCTGGACGCTCGTGCCCGCCGCCATCCTGATCTACATCTCCTTCGCGCAGATCAAGACCTGGGCCGACATCAAGTACGCCTCGCGCAATCAAATGGCGGCGTGGGATAGCGCCAAATTTGCGGGCAAGACCGACGAGGAGAAAACGCCGCCGCTGCAAATCGCCGTCAGCGCCCGCCAATTCGAGTGGCGCATGCGCTATCCCAGCGTCGCACGCTTCACGAAGGACTGGAAGATGGACGCGCCGAAAAACAAAGGCGATTACGATTCGTTCGGCAAAATGCCCCACGCCGACGACATTCTCGTCGTCAACGAATTGCACATCTGGCAGAATCACTCGGTCGCCGTGCATCTCACCACGCGCGACGTCATTCATAGCTTTAACCTGCCCAACTTCCGCGTCAAACAGGACGCATTGCCGGGCAAGATGATCCCCGTCTGGTTCAAGACGCTTGATCCCGCCAAGACCAAGACGGTCAACGTCAAGTGGGACGAAAAGAGCCAACGCTATCAGGACGGCATCAATCCCGAAACGGGCAAAGAAGACCTGAACTACACTTACGACATCGCCTGCGCCGAGCTATGCGGTTGGGGCCATTACCGCATGATCGGCCGCGTCTACGTCCACAAGGACATGGCCGAGTTCGTCGATTGGCTGAAAAAGGCCGAAAGCGCTTTTCACAAGCGCAATTGATTGTTCCGCCGCTCATCGTTTAGCGCTCGCGTTGCAGCGCCAAGCTAACCGATAGGGCATCCCGAACGCTAAACGAAAAATGGAAGAGGTTCGATAACATGGATCCCCACGCCACCCACGGAACCGCTCACGCCCATCCGGAGCTGAGCTTCATCCGCAAGTATTTCTTCTCCGAAGATCACAAGATCATCGGCATCCAGTTCCTATTCACCAGCATCATCTTTCTGGGACTGGGCGGCATCCTCGCGCTTTTAGTGCGCATCCAGCTCGCCTGGCCACACGCGGAAGTGCCGATCATCAGCGGCTGGTTCGTGGACAACGGCGGCCGCATGTCCGAATCGTTCTACAACATGCTCTTCACGATGCACGCCTCGGTGATGATCTTCTTCGTCATCATCCCGTTCCTGACCGGCGCGTTCGGCAACTTCACGATCCCGTTGATGATCGGCGCCCCCGACATGGCGTTTCCCAAGCTCAACATGATGTCGTACTGGGTGCTGTGGCCCGCGTTCGTCTTGATCACGCTGTCGTTCTTCGTCGATGGCGGCGCTGCGGCCTCGGGCTGGACCGGCTATCCGACCCTGTCCAGCATTACCATGGGCGCCGGCGAAGGCATCGATTCCCCCGCCGCTCCAGGCTCCGGCCGCGGACAGGTCCTCTGGCTCATCTCGCTGTTGTGCGTCGGCGTCGGCTCGATGATGGGTTCCGTTAATTACATCACGACCATCATCAACATGCGCGCTCCCGGCATGACCCTCTATCGCATGCCCATGACCATCTGGGCCATGTTCATCACCGCCATCCTTCAGGCCTTTGCGCTGCCGGTCCTCACGGTCGCCCTGATCTTCCAGCTGCTCGACAAGACGCTCGGCACCACCTTTTTCCTGCCCGACGGCCTGACCTTCGGCAACTGGTCCCCCGACGTCGGCGGCGGCCAACCGCTCCTCTGGCAGCACCTGTTCTGGTTCTACTCGCACCC
>SYHD01000042.1 GCA_005799265.1 Planctomycetia bacterium
CGACGCTGGCAGAACCTTTTTTTTCCTGGCCATCCCTGGCTCCTTTCTCGCGGGGTGTCCGAACTCATTGCTGTGTCAAGGAACTTCGGCCACAAGCATACCAAACCCAAACCCTCAGCTGCAAACCATGTCGTACACCCCGGGGGTACCCGAGCCCAAACTCGGCCTATCCTCTTTTCTCGCGTTATGGCATGCTATCCTGCGCAGGGATGCAAGGGTGCTCGCACAAGGATGTCCATGAGCCAAACCGTCTGCGCGGAGCCGCCGCCTGATCAAGCTGCGCTTGCGCCAACTCGACTGCGGCCCATCTGGCGCTACCGGCTGATCCGTCTCAGCGTGGCGGCGCTCCTTGTTTGGCCGACGTGGGTTCTCTGCAAGCTCTATCTTCTTGGCAACGTCCATGAAGTCATTCCGGGACGACTCTACCGCGGCGCCCAACCTTCCGCGCACTCTCTCGAACAACTGATCGACCGCTACGGCATACGCACGGTGCTGAACACGCGCGGCTGCTGTTATCGAGACCAATGGTATCGCGACCAGGCGGCCGTGTGCCAGCGGCGCGGCGTTGAGTTGCACGACGTCACGTTTTCCGCAGTCCATTATCCTTCACGCCATGAAATGGCGTTGCTCATCGACATTCTCGACCGCGCCCAGCCGCCGATCTTCGTCCACTGCCGCCATGGCGCGGATCGCACTGGGATCGCGGCGATGACGGCCAAGCTTTTGCTCGACGATCAATCTTTTGCCGCCGCGCGTTCCCAGCTCGGCCCGCGTTACGGGCACGTCGCCCTTGGCAAGCCCGCCTGGCTTGACCGCTTCGTTCAGCTCTACGCCGACTGGCTGTCGGCGACCGGCGTCGAGCATGCCCCCGCGCAGTTTCGGCATTGGGTCCTACACGAATATCGCGGCGGCGCGTGCGACGCGCATTTCGAAAAAGTCGAGCGGCTTGGCGGCGAACCGCGTGCCGGCAAGGCGATCCAGTACCGCGTCGTCCTGCGCAATACGACCAGCGCGGCCTGGCACTTCCGGGCGCTCAAGACTGCGGGATACCATGTCGCGTTTAAGGTCCTCGACGAAGCCCGCGCGAACATCGTCCACGAAGGCCGAGCCGGTATGTTCGATCGCGCAGTGGGGCCGAACGAAAAACTCGACCTGCTGTTGATCGTTCCCCCCTTGCCGAAAGCGGGGCGCTATTACTTGATGGTGGACATGATCGAGGAAGGACATTGCTGGTTTCATCAGACTGGTTCGGAACCCTGGGAAGAGGAGTTGACGATCCGTGAGTAAATACATTCGCATTGCCGTCAGCGTCGTGCTGTTGAGCGTCATCGCCTGGCGCACCAACTGGGGCGAAGTGGGGGCGAAATTCGCCAACCTCAACTATGGCCTGTGGTTTGGCGCCGTCGTCATCGCCTTGCTAATTCAACTGGCATGCGCCATGCGCTGGCAGATCTTCGCCCGCGAACTGCAATTCCAGCACACGCTCATGCAGTACAACGCGTTCTACTTGATCGGCATGTATTTCAATCTACTGTTGCCCACGTCGGTGGGCGGCGACGTGATGCGGGTCTGGTACCTGGACGGCGCCTCGGGCCGCAAGCTCGCCGCCTTCGCCAGCGTCGCCCTGGAACGCCTGAACGGATTGCTCATTCTGATCGCCATGGCCTGCGTCGGCGTCCTGATCTCACCCGTGCCTTTGCCCATGTGGATCACGGCGAGCGTCTGGAGCATCGCCGGCGTCGCCGTTCTCGGCAGCGCGGCGCTGCTGTTCCTGCGCGGCATCGACAAGCTCCCTGCCAATCTACGTCAACAATTGCAGACCGTACTCGAAATCATGCGCGTTCCCAGAGTCATCGCCGGCGCCACGCTCGCCTCCATCCTCGTCCAGGTGCTCGGCGTCGGCTGCCTGTGGTGTCTCGGCGGGAGCCTCGGTCTGGAAGTGCCCGTCGCTTACTACTGCATCCTTGGCCCAATGGTCGCGCTGCTGACGCTTTTGCCCATCAGCGTCAACGGCATGGGCGTGCGCGAGTTCGGCACCTACCTGTTTCTCGCCGAACTGAGCGTAAACGAGAGCACGTCGAACACGTTCGCATTCCTGTGGTTTGCCACCAGCGTCGCCGTCAGTCTCCTCGGCGGCCTGGTCTATCTCTTCGGCGCGTATCCCAAGGCGCAGACAACCAACACTCCTGACGATAAAGGGGTCGACAATCATGGATCTATCGATCGTGATACCGATCAAGGACGAGCGAGAGAACATCACAAAGCTGCATGAGCGCCTCGATGAAGCGCTGCGGCCGTCCGATAGGTCCTACGAAATCATCCTCGTCGATGACGGCAGCAGCGATGGCTCCCATCTCGAGATGGCGGAGCTGGCTGCTCACGATGCGCGCGTCAAGGTCGTGCGTTTGCGCCGCAACTTTGGCCAATCGGCGGCCATGCAGGCGGGCATCGACTATGCGCAAGGCGACGTCATCGTCACCCTCGACGGCGATTTGCAGAACGATCCGGCCGACATCCCCATGCTCGTCGACACGCTGCAGCGCGGCGGCTATGACGCCGTCTTCGGCATGCGCGCCCAGCGCCAAGACACCTTCATCAATCGCAAATTGCCCAGCCAGATCGGCAACTGGCTGATACGCAAAGTAACCGGCGTCGACGTCAAGGACATGGGCTGCACTCTGCGTGCCTTGCGCAAGGAGCTCGCCAAGTCGCTGTCGCTCTACGGCGAAATGCACCGATTCATTCCCGTGCTCGTTCAAGACGCCGGTGCGGCCTTCGTGCAGATCCCTGTGCAACATCATCCGCGCACCGCCGGCAAGACGAAGTACAACATCACGCGCACCTTCCGCGTGCTGCTCGACCTGATAACCGTCAAGTTCATGCAGAGCTACATGACGAGGCCAATGCACGTGATGGGCCTGGCCGGCATGGTGGCGATGTTTCTCGGTTTGCTCAGCTTGATTGCGACGGTCGTCATCAAATGCGTCGATGGCACGTCGATGATCCGCAATCCGCTCTTGCACCTGAGCGTCATGCTGGAGCTGGTCGGCGTGCAAGTGATCTCGATGGGTCTGCTTGGCGAATTGGTGACGCGCACGTACTACGAGAGCCAGGGCAAACGCGCCTATCTGGTTCGTTCGACACTCAACGTCGCGCCGATTGTCGTGGGGCAAACGGCCTCGCTTGCCTCTTCGTAGAGCCTTGGTACGAGAAGCCCATATCAACCACCGCGGCTCAAGATGACGGCAATCATACTCCCAATCAGCAATGCCACGCAGGCGCCCAGCGACGCCAACACCAGCGGCACGACGCGCGCGCGTTCTTGCCTGCGCATCGGCCGTTTCGCGACCTTGACCACTGCGACTTTGGTCGGCGCGCCTGCGGCATCCGCGTCCGTGAGCACCGGCAGCTCGACCGTGGAGTCGTCCGCTGCCTCGTCCATCGGTAGCGTGCCGTTTGACATTTTTTTCAGAATGACTTGCAGTTCATTGGCCAGCTCAAGAGGCGTCTGGTGACGATCCACCGGTTTTTTCGCCATCATGCGTTGCAAGAGACGGACGACCGCCGGCGGAATCCTGGAATCGATGTCCAGAGTGCCTGGTGAGGAATTCTGTGCCTTCTTCAGCTTCAACAGTCGATCTCGACGCGCGGCGACCACGGATTGCGGTTGATTGAACTGATGCTGGAGCAACTTGTCCGTGGGCATGCCGTGCGGAAACGGCGGCTGTCCCGCGAGCAAAAAATAAAGCGTGCAGCCCAGGCTATAAAGGTCGGCGCGGATGTCGCTGGAATGCGAATCGCGGGCCTGCTCCGGGGCGATGAAATCGGGGGTGCCGATCACCGAGCCGATCATCGTCAAATTCAGCGTAAAGGGCCCCGTGATGGGGCCCGCGCGGCGCGCCAGCCCCATGTCGAGGATCTTCACCATGCCCCACGGATAGTGCTGCCCCTCGACGCGCGACAAGGCGCCACTCGATTGCTTCGCGTTCCGATCGCGTGGCTGAGGAGGGACCCGCCCGCGCACTCGGTGTCGAGCGCTGGAGACCGCCTTGGTGACGAGCAAGTTCGCCGGCTTGATGTCGCGATGCACCAGGCCACGCTCGAACGCATGCTGCAACCCCAACGCCGCCTGACGGATGTACTCACACGCCTGCGCCACCGGCAACGGGCCTTTCTCCTTCACGAGCTGCGCCAGATCGCGGCCGTCGATGTACTCCATCGCGAAGTACCAGGTGCCGTTGATCTGGTCGGCGTCAAGAGCGCGCACGACATGCGGATGGCTCAGCTGCCCCGCCGCGCGGATTTCTCTTTGAAATCGCAAAATCACTTTGGGATTGTCGAGACATTCCTTACGAATGACCTTCAAGGCGACGATGCGCTGGAGGAGTTTCTGCTTGGCCTTGTAGATCTGCCCCATGCCCCCTTCGCCGATACGATTCAAGAGAATAAATGGGCCAAGGGTCAGCCCCGCGCCTTGGCCCCGAAAAATCTGGTTGATTTGATATGTGGTCAGCCAATCGCGGCGCAGCAACTCATGAGCAAGTTCGCGCGCGTCCTTCGCCGATTTCTTCAACCGGCGCACTTCGTCGCGCTGCGCGGCGTCCAAGAGCCGGCTTGCGCAAATGCCGTCCACAAAATTGGTTAGGGAAATAATAGGCATGGCCAATAACAAACGCCTCCGTGACATCCGCTTTCAACGCTCTGCCTTATCCAACCATAGCTCACAATTCACGCAGAAGGAATATTCCGCGCTTGCGAACTAATTAGTGGTAAACGCATGAGCACTTGCGGCTTGACGTTCGGGTGCGCGCATGCGAACGTTGAGCCGCAAGCGGCAAACACTGGACGCGGACGCCGCGCTGTCGTATCGTAATCTGCACACAGACCGCACCGAAAACAAGGAACAAGGGCACTTCTCCCATGTACGCAATCTTTGAAGACGGCTCCCGACAGTATCGCGTTCAAGAAGGCGATGTCGTCAAGGTCGACTATCGCGACGTGCAAATCGGCTCCAACATCGAGTTCAATCGCGTGCTCATGCTTCAGCAGGAAACCGACACCAAGATCGGCCAGCCGACCGTCAATGGCGCGCGCGTCGTCGCCGAGGTGGTCGAGTTTACTTCCACCAAGGTCTACGTGCAGCACTTCAAACGCCGCAAGAACCAACGGCGTTTCAAGGGGCATCGCCAGCCGTACACGTCGGTGAAGATCAAGCAGATCGTCGCCAGCTGAGCGACGAGTTGCTGGGATGAACAACGAGCCGCGAGAACTATCTCGCGGCTTTTTTTCTATGGGGATTACCGAGCCGCGTTCGAGTGGGAGCGGAGGCGGAAACGCCCCTAACGGTCGCGGCTCATCGAGGACGAGTTGCATCATGAACCCGATCCACACCAGCCAGCACCCGCTCTTGCTGCATCGCGTCGGGCAATTGCGGAATCGCGAGACGCCGGCGCCGCAGTTTCGCCGACTCGTGCGCGAGATCGCCCAGCTTCTATTCTGGGAAGCGTCTCGCGATCTGGCCGTCGAGTCGTACACGGTTGCAACGCCGCTCGCCGATTGCAGTGCCCAGCGTTTGCAGCAACGCATCGGGCTGGTGCCGATCTTGCGCGCTGGGCTCGGCATGGCGGACGCGATCGTCGAACTGGTCCCCGAGGCGCAAGTCTGGCACCTGGGGCTCTATCGCGATCACAAGACGCTGCAGCCGATCACCTATTACAACAAGCTCTCGGCTCACACGCGGCTCGACGTGTGCTACGTCGTCGATCCGATGCTGGCGACCGGCGGCTCGGCGGTCGCGGCGCTGGGCATTCTCAAGGACTGGAACATCCGCGCGCTGCGCTTTCTCGCCATCATTGCCGCGCCGGAGGGAGTGCGCGTGTTGCAGAAGGCGCATCCCGACGTGCCAATCTACCTTGGCGCACTTGATTCGCACCTGAACGAACACAGCTACATCGTGCCGGGTTTGGGCGACGCGGGCGATCGGCAATTCGGTACGGTGACGGAGTGACAATCCACCTGGTCAAAATTGGAAACCGACAACTCATACGGAGGCCACCATGCAGCGCATCATTGCCATGCTGATTCTTCTGAGCCTGGGCAACCTGGCAAGCCGGGCCGACGATTGGCCGGCCTGGCGCGGCCCAACCGGTCAGGGCTATTGCGCCGAAAAGAACCTGCCCTTGAAATGGAGCGCGAAGGAAAACGTCAAGTGGAAGGTGAAGCTCGCCGATCCGGGCAATTCGACTCCCGTCATCTGGGGCGACAAGATCTTCCTCACGCAGGCAAGCAAGGCCGGCGCCGTCCGCAGTCTCCTCTGCTTTGCCCGCGCCGACGGCAAGCTCCTCTGGCAGAAGGATGTCGAATATTCCCACAAGGAGCAGAACTGGGGCGGCATCACGTGGACCAACGCCTCCGCCGCCGTCGATGATAAACGCGTCGTCGTCAGCTTCGCGTCGGCCGGCATGTATTGCTACGATCACGACGGCAAGGAATTGTGGAAACGCACCGACCTGGGCCATTGGGAGCACGGCTTCGGCAACGGCGCCTCGCCCGTCTTGTACGAGAACCTCGTCATTCTCTGGTGCGGGCCCAACGCCCACCCCGGCAAAGACGAGAAGGTTGACAACGCCAAAGGCAAAAAAGCGACCAAAGGCGCGCGCAACGTGCTCTTGGCCGTGGACAAGAACACGGGCAAGACCGTCTGGGAAAACGACGAGAAGCACGGCTCCTGGAGCACGCCGCTCATCGTCAAAGTGAATGGTCAGGACCAACTGCTTCTCGGCTACGGCCCCGACGCGAAAAACAAGCCGGACCCCGACACCAATTACCTCAAAGGCTTTGATCCAAAGACGGGCAAGGAACTCTGGTTCTGCCGCGGGCTCAATAGTTTCGTGTACACCTCGCCGCTTTTCGCCAACGGCGTCGCCGTTCAGATGTCCGGCTATGGCGGCTCGGCCCTCGCCGTCAAACTGGGCGGCTCGGGCGACATCACCAAAGAAAGGCTCTGGCTGCATCCCAAAAACATCCAGCGCGTCGGCTCCGGCATGATCATCGGCGATCACGTCTACATGGTTGACGAAAACGGCACGCCACGCTGCTACGAACTGACCTCCGGCAAGGAACTCTGGGAGGTAGCCACGCGCCCGGCCGGCATGACCTGGGGCTCGATGGTCCACGCCGACGGCAGGCTCTACATCTTCATGCGCCAGGGCGAAACGCTCGTGTTGAACGCGAGCCCCAAGTACGAGGTCCTCGCCGTCAACCGGCTCGACAAGGGGGAGCAAACGAACGCCTCTGTGGCGATCTCCAACGGCGAAATCTTCTTGCGGACGTTTAATAACCTCTGGTGCATCGCCGAGAAAAAGTGAGCCGGTTCTTGGAGCGACGGCGCGACAAATCCTGTCGCGCCGTCGCCACCTGACGCAGCCAAAACCGCAATGTGGTGCGACGTTAAGCGTCGCCCATTCACGACGCGGAGCGTCGTGCCTCATTAAGGAGTTCGCCGCGTTGTCCATCTTGGTTGTGAGTCGCATGCTTCGGCCGCGCGCTCACCCAGCCACCCCGTCCCTGCCGAACCTGGCAACCAGCCGATCTGTCAAAGCGCTTGTACTCGTGATGCGATTTTGGGGCCGCCCTGGTCAGCACCAGCTTTACGGGCATGCGGCTTTCGCGTAAGTTGTCAGATGTCATTTGCCCCCGTAGCTCAGGGGATAGAGCATCGGTTTCCTAAACCGAGGGTCGCAGGTTCGAATCCTGCCGGGGGTACTTTGATTTGTTCACCAAGCCATTTCGACCCAGCGGTTAACGCAAAACTGCAACCTTCTTCGTCGTTGTTCCGCCATCCTCCGCAACGAGTTGCGTCGCGTTCGTCTCTGTCGATGTCTCTCCTCTCGCGTCCGTGGGAACACGAATTCACAACTCGACCCCTTTTTGCCGCCAAACTCTCGGTGTCTCACCCATGTCGCGCGGTTTTGGTTATAGCCCGTCGCGGTGATTCGATGAATCCCTGTTGGCAACGTAGAGTCAATGAGGCGTAGGCGACACAGAACTGGTGCCGTGGGTAATCGACACATTGACCGCCAGAGCGCACCCATCCGCTCATCGTTCTTCAAACTCGCCAACGCTCGACCTTCCGCAACGCGTGGTCGGTCCGGGCTTGAAACGCGCGAACGGCGAATCGCGACACCTTGTCACGAATTCTGTCGGCTAAGAAAAAAAACAACGGCCTCGGGTTTTGCACCGAGGCCGTCATCAGTTCAAGGTTGTCGGGCCCTTCCGGCTCAAGCCGTGGCACTAGAATCATGTTGCCATTATTAATGGCAGAAGCTTGATCAGCAGCCGCAAGATCATCTCAAAGAGCGCCGGCCAATCGATGTCGCGTGACCAATCGACGGGACCGTTGCCCAGGTCCAGATGCACGCGGACGTGGCCCTCCATACGCTCGAGTTGCCGTGTGCGCCGGGCCGAATCCTTGGCGCTGATTATCCTTAGGACGCGTTTCTCGTTCAATGTCAGCTTGCCTTTGTCGGAAAGCTGCTGCTGTAGGGCGCCGGCGAAACTCCCCGGCTTGAGGTCCTTTCGCGCGGACGGCTCGGGCTGCAAACCTGCAGCCACCGACTCACCGTCAGCAGTCGGCGGATCCTGAGCTACGGCCTTGACGAAAAAAGTCGGCGCAGGTCCTACCTCGCTTTCTGCCAACCCACGGCCTTGTGCCTGGCGAAGCACCGCGCGGATCTGGGCCGGCGTGCCAGGAGCAAAGTCGCGCCGCAGAAAGGGCATCCCGGTTGTCGACCCCACAGGACGCACGAGCAGTCGTGGCGTCGAGTTGCCATTGAACGAGTCGCCGACATGCACCCATACTGCCTCGGGAAATCCCTTGCGGATTTCAGGCGCATCGTGACACGTCATGCCGATGAGGATGAATAGCGGTTTCCTTTCGGCGTCGGCTCGCTTGATCGCCTCGTTTAGATCGTTCGAGCAATCGAGGTCGCGGTTCTCCTGGCACTTCTTGAAGCCGGCGGCCGCCTTGACCTTGGCGTCAGACGATGGCAAGGCGTCGCGTTTGAGATTGGCCAGGGCGAGCGCCGCTTTCGCCTTGGCCGTTGCCAGATCCACATCCTTGGCGCCGCACGCGAACGCGCACGTGAGCACCATCGCCAAACTAAGGAACCATCGCATAGAGCACCTCCATCTTTCGGTTGAGCGCCAGCCGTCCCAGCGGCTCGGCGCGGTTGTCGTGACGAATGAACCAGTTGAGCTTGCGGGCTGGCCAACCTTGCACGGCCGAGAACGCCCACGAATCGCCTTGTTGGAGCATGCCGTTGACCACGTTCGAGTCCGCATAGAATCCTGACGGCGGCGGGTCGCCCGGCCCGACCTGCCCCGTATGGGCGGTCGGACCCCAGGAGTTCTCGATACGGCCATAGTCGCGCCCGTTGATCGTGGCATAGCCAATCAACGCCATGCAGTGCATCCACTGCCCCGACGGCTCACAGATACCGTTGGCGTCACGCTGCATTCGGAAACCACGGTCGCTGCACACCGCGATGGCATATCCGCTTGCCAGCGCCTTCTTTGCTTCGCCCCAGGTCTTGACAAGCGTGATGTCCTTGACGGGCCGCTGCTTGGCGATTTCCTGGAGAGCTGCCGGAACACCTTGGCTTCCGAATTCGCGACAACGCGATACGCTGTAGGTGGTCAGGTCGTAATCGCCGTGCTTTTCCCGCGCGACGATGCCCCATTTGTTCACAAACTGCGCTGCCCAGGCGCCCACCGAACCGTCGCCGCGAATCCGCCCACCGCCGACCTGGACGCGCGACCCGCCGTAGGTTACCTCTTCCGAAACGTCGCGGAACTGATCGGCGCCACCGCCTTGCATCGCGAGCTGCGCGCCGAGCGTATACGTCACGGCGTTGTTGGTGCCGAAGGACACGCACGAACCGATTGATCCTTGGTCTTTCGACGGCGGTCCTCGGCCGAGGACCTTATTGAACGAGTCCCACAGGTAAACGTGGTCCGGCAACGGGTCGGCCGCCTGGCCCGCTGGTGTGTCGGCAAACGCCCTGAATGCCAACTTGTCGGCGACGGCTTTGACGGCATCGTCATCGCGTTGCCAGCCGCACCGCTCCTGAATCTGCGCCTCATCGAACGCAGGCACGGGCGGTGGAGGTATCGGCGTGTCCTTTGGAAGGAGGCCGAGCGCGATCAAGGCCGTGATGACAGCAATACCGATCGCCCAAACAAGGTAGGCTTTCCAGTTTTTGGGAATCATCTCTGTCCTCCAAAATCAGGTAACAAACCGATATCACCCTTGCACCTTCGCTAGCGCAGCCGCGATTCTGCGAAAGATGTCGACTGCACGAGTTCGCGTTACCACATCCAGTCGCGTGCTTGGCTCGTCGCCGAGCACATTTACGACCTCGGCCGAGATTGCCTTCCGAACGCCAACCAGAACGTCCGGCCGGATCAAGCCGGGCTGGCCGCCCTCGCCATTGGCAACCTTGCGGATGTCCTCGAGCAGCATCCCGACCGTCGTGATCCCTGGCTTGGCAGCGTGATCGGCGGCCGCCTCGTAGAGTCCGATCAATGCAACCACTTGGGCCCGATTGACTGGCGTCGGTCCACCATCAGCCGCGAAGGCAGCAGAGAGTTTGCTGACCAGAGGATCGGCGGGCGGAAGCGGTGGATTCGGATTTGGCGGTTTGGGATTTGGCGGATTCGGACCCGGCGGCACGCTACCAATCACCACGGTGCAGACAACGATCGGTGTCGGCTCATCGTTGATCGACGTGTAAGCCTCGACGCGATAATGTCCGGGTTTGCAGGCGATGCAGCGAATCTCCTTGCCTTCTTTGAGGCTGGGCAGGTCATCGAGGATCTCGAGACCCGGATCGACGGCTCGCCAGCGCACGTGCTTGCCCATCGTTTCGGCCTTGATCGTGATGAATTTCCCTGGCAGCCCTTTGACCTCCTTGGGCAGCTTGAGCGGGTCGGCCGGTTGCGCAATCGCGCACGCTGCCAGCAGAACGAAAGCGGCGTTCATTTTTTCCCCTTTGCGAATGCGTTGAACGTGTCCGTTAGGGCCTCGACTGCAGTCAACAGCCGAACCAGGTCAGTTTGGACTTGCTGATCCTGCACCTTCTCTGCACGGCCCCACATCTCGGCGAGGTCCTGATCGGTCAGCGACGGCGGCCTGACAGTGCCTTCTCCGTTAACCTGCATGTCTGGAAATGAAAAACTCAGCATTGACTGGTTCCTCCTGGATGTTCAGTGGTATCACGCCGCCGGCTGCGTGAGCGTCAGGCTTGAGATCGCGCACGTGCCGCCGGCGATGAACGAAACGGAATCGAAGTTGATGTCGGCGCCAGTGGTGCCACACGAACCCTGGAGGACCGTGACGCCGTTGGAGTCCTTGGCGCGGAAGTGGCCGGCGGTCCCCGTGGCGGCGATGTTCGTGTCGCTGGTGATCGCGTTTGCGGTCGCCGTGCCGCCTGAGGCCCCGCCGAACGCGGGATCGGACATCGGCAGCGTCGCCAGGACTGTTCCCGAATCCGGGTCGGTCGAGTTGGTCGGCGCGGCGCCGGTGCGAATGGTGATGTTGGCGTTGGCCGAGCCGCCGTCGAGAAGGCTGGCTACGGCGGTGACACACGCGTTACGAGCGGAATCGGAGATCTTCATGGTAATCCTCTCATGGTTTGAGGTCCTGAGCCCAGCCCTCGGCTAGAGCTCGCTTTCAATCGTGTAAACAAGTTGC
>SYHD01000043.1 GCA_005799265.1 Planctomycetia bacterium
ATTGCCAAGAACATCGTCGCCGCCGGGCTCGCTGTCGAGTGCGAAGTGCAGCTCTCCTACGCGATCGGCTTTCCTGACCCGCTCAACATCTGGGTCAACACCAACGGTACGACCACGGCGGGTCTCAATGACGACAAACTGGTGGACCTGATCCGCGAGCACTTCAAGCTCACGCCCAAGGGGATCATCGAGTCGCTCAATCTACGTCGTCCGATCTACAAGGATACGGCACGCGACGGCCACTTCGGCCGCGAACTGCCGAACTTCACGTGGGAGAAAACCGATAAGGCCGCGGCGCTCAAGAAGGCGGCGGGTCTGTAGCATTTCTCCCCTCTCCTTCCGGGAGAGGGGCCGGGGGTGAGGGTTGGGCATCAGGTGTGCGAAACCGCAAGCGAGCGGCGACAAGGCTCGCGTGCAGTTTCGCGCACAGGATCCCATGAAACTTCTTGACTTCCCAGCCCCCCCGATATACACGTACATTCCCTGAGTTTTTCAGTGATCACTGTTTCCACGATCGAGGAGTGACCATCATGTTCAAGCGTGCGTTCTGTTTCTGCATTCTCGCCCTGGCCCTTGCCTTGACAGGCGGGTTCATCGACGGCGGCGACAAGAAGGGCAAAGACAAGAAGGATGATCCCAAGTACAACAATCCGACCTTCGTTCCCACCGCCGACGAAGTCATCGAGAAGATGTTCGAGATGGGCAAGATCAACAAGAAAGACCTCATCTTCGACCTCGGCTGCGGCGACAATCGCATCTGCTTCATGGCCGCCAAGAAGTTCGGCTGCCGTGGTGTCGGCATCGAGACCAATCCCGTCCGCATTCGCGAAGCGATGGACATGTTCGACAAGTTCAACAAGGACGACGCGATCGTCTTCGGCCCCGTCAAGCTTCCGCTCGTCGAAACGCGCCACGGCGACGCGCTGGCGATGAAGGACATCGGCGATGCCACGGTGGTCGTCATGTACATGTTCCCGGAGTTCATGGAATTGTGGCTCCCGATTGCCAAGGCAAAGCTCAAACCCGGCACGCGCATCCTGTCCCACGATTATGCCTGGGATTACGAGAGTGACAAGACGAAATGGGCGCCGGTTTCGACGGCCATCGTCAAAAGCTCCTCGCGAGACAACCATAAGGTCCTCATGTGGGTCGTGCCCGAAAAGAAATCGACCAAGGCTGCCAAGTAGCCGCGTTGGTATTTCTCCCCTCTCCCAGAAGGAGAGGGGAGGATGAATTCAGGAGTCGCTCATGAAACTGCTGCGAACGCTGCTGATTCTTGGAGCGCTGCCGTTCTTGGCTGTCGCCCAGGCGCAGCAGGGCAAGGTCGAGTGCAAGATCGTCTACGTGCCGAGCGAGCAGGTCGTCGTTGAGAAGATGCTGCAGATGGCGAAAGTCAAGAAAGACGACATGGTCTTCGACCTCGGCTGCGGCGACGGGCGCATCGTCGTCACCGCCGCCAAGAAGTACGGCTGCAAGGGGATCGGCGTCGATATCGATCCGGCCCGCATCAAGGACTCGCTCGAGACGATGCGCAAGGCCGGCGTCACCAAGGAGCAAGTCGATATCCGCCAGGGAGACGCGCTGAAGGTGAAGGACCTCGAAAATGCCAGCGTCGTCATGCTCTACATGTTGCCGGAGTTCATGGAAAAGCTCGAGCCGCAAATCAAATCACGCCTGAAGCCCGGCACGCGCATCGTCGCACACGATTATCCGTTCCCGAACATGGAGCCGGACCAGGTCGTCGAGTTCGACGTCGGCGGCAGCCGGCCGAAATTTCTGTATATGTGGACCATTCCCCAACCGAAAAAGAAGAAGTGACCGCGTTTCCCGTTAGTCGTTCGCGCGGCGCCTTGCGAGCGCTAAACGAATCCAGCTTGGGCCTCCATTCATGCCCGTTGATGCCGTCCCGCAAGATGTCCGTTCACGCCGGCGCCTGTACGGCGTCCTGATCTTCGTCGGCCTGATTTCGATTCCTTGGATCATTCAATTCATCGTCCAGCTTCGCCGCGAAATCTACGTCCCGACCGAGGACGCCGTCATCGCGAAGATGTTCGAGCTGGCCAAGGTCACCAAGGACGACGTCGTCTTCGACCTCGGCTGCGGCGACGGACGTATCATCATCGAGGCCGCCAAGAAGTTCGGTTGCCAGGGCGTCGGCGTCGAGTTCAATCCCACGCGCATCGCGGAGGCGCGCGTGCTTCTGGCGAAGAGCGGCGTCAACAAGGACCTCGTGGACATCCGCCTGGGGGACGCCTTCAAGGTTCCGGACCTGGAGCGGGCAACTGTCGTGACGCTCTACGTGCTGCCCGCGTTCATGGCCGAACTGGAGCCGCAGATCAAGACGCGCTTGAAGCCCGGCACACGCGTGGTCGCCCACGACTATTGGTTCCCGAACATCGAGCGCGACCAGTTCGTCGAGGTGGACGTGGGTGGACCGCGGCCGAAGTACCTGTATATGTGGACGGTGCGCGAGGCGAAGAAGAAGTGAGCGAATCGCGCCGGTCCGAAGACGCTTGCGGCCCTCAATGCGGCGCCCAGGAGAGCGAAACCATGACTTTGCCCATTTCCGTCCGCGTCGGCTTTCTCGTGCTCCTGTGCATGCTGTTCATCGGCGGCTATTTGCTGCTCACGCCGCCGCTGCCTCAGCCGCTCGCATATCACGACTTCGCGGACCAGCGGCCTCTCTTGGGTATGCCGCACATGCTCAACGTGGCGAGCAATTTGCCGTTCCTTGTCGTCGGCGTCTGGGGCATGATCTTCCTGGCGCGCCCGGAATCCCGACGCGCCGGCATCTTCCTCGAAACGCAAGAGCGCTGGGCGTACGGGCTCTATTTTCTCGGCCTGGCGCTGACCGGCATCGGCTCGGGTTACTATCATGCCAATCCGAACAACGACACGCTCGTCTGGGATCGCATGGCCCTGGCGATGACGTTCATGGCTCTATTCACGGCGATCCTTGCCGAACGGCTGTGCTGGGAGTTGTCCGTCTGGCTCGTCGGGCCGATGGTCGCGCTGGGGCTAGGCAGCGTGCTCTACTGGCACGTGACCGACGATCTGCGTTTCTACTTTGTCGTGCAGTTCTTCCCGTTGATCGCACTGCCGCTGCTGTTTCTGTTTTTCACGCCGCGCTACACGGGCACCGCCGACATGCTCGCTTCACTGGGGTGTTACGGCCTCGCCAAGGTCCTGGAGATTCTAGACGCCGACGTCTACGCGCGCGGCGGCCTGGTCAGCGGCCACACGCTCAAGCATCTGGTCGCGGGGTTAAGCGCGTACTTCGTCCTGTTCATGCTGCAGCGCCGCCGCGCCAGTTTCTAGCTGTTTGTAAATGCGAAAATTCGGAAAAGGTAACCGTTCCACCCTCTCCCCTGTAATCAGGGGAGACGGTGGGGAAACGGATACAGCGTTTTTTCCGAGGCCTGCCTCAAGCGTGCTTACTGATTCTCATCTCGTATCGGCGTTGCGATCAGCCGGATAGGCCATGGTGATGTCCGCGACGGGCATGGCACCGTTTGGTTCGGACGCGACATTGAGCAGAAGGGTTTTCTCAGTGGATCGGTCGGCTTGTTCGTGCTCGGCCCACCATGCCGCGGCGTCGTCAAACGTCCAGGCGGGGATGCCCGCGCAGGCTTCGAGTGCGCGCAGCAATTCGGCGGCGTCTTTCGGGCGATCCGCCGGCGCCTTGGCCAGACAGCGCAGCAGCAAGGCTTCCAACTCCGCAGGGACCGGTATGCCGCTGCGTGCCGACGGCGGTTCGGGAGCCGCCTTGGTGTGCTTCATGCAAATCTCCATGATGGAGTCGCCCGTGAACACCGGCGCGCCGGTGAGCAAGTAATAGCCCACGGCGGCGACGGCGTAGACGTCCGTGCCGGCGTCGACCTGATCGGGTTGACTAATGGCCTCCGGCGACATATAGAGTGGCGTCCCGGCGATGGCGTTCGGATTCGTTAGGTTGGCGTTTTCGACGCCTGCCAGCGCCTTCACCAGACCAAAGTCGAGCACCTTCACGAAATCATACAAGCCGCCGCGACGGGTGAGGAAGCTGTTCGCCGGCTTGATGTCGCGAGGCACCAGGCCGCTGGCGTGGGCCTCACTCAACGCTCCGCACACTTGCTTGAGAAGGAACACCATGCGTGCCGCAGGCAGCGGACCGTGGCGTTTGACGAGATCGTCCAGGTTCAACCCTTCCAGATATTCCATCACGTAGTACAAGATGCCGTCTGGAGTGCGCCCAAAGTCGAAAACCGCGACGGTGTTCGGGTGCGTCAATGCGCTGGTGAGTTGGACCTCACGCTCGAATCGGGTCACGGCGGCGTCCGAAATCTTGTCCCCATTGAGCAGCTTGACCGCCGTCGGCCGGCGCAGCATCGCGTGCCGGGCCTTGTAGACCGTGCCCATGCCGCCGGTGCCGAGCTTCTCCGCCAGCGTGTATTGGCCGAGTTGCTTGGCGGCGAGAGTCGCTTTTTGCAAGGCGCGTTGTTGCCGGGAGATATACAGCATGGCCAGGAAGATGCCGATGGCGCTTGCAACGAGCAGCGCCATCATGACCCGGAATGCCCGGCGCAGGATGTAGACGGGCCGAAACGCTTCCGCGACATCCACCTCGGTGGCGACGCCGAAGTCGTATTCGTCCAGCCAGCGCCAGGCCCCCACGTTCGGGACGCCGCGGTAATCGCGATAGCCGTCGGCATCGTGACCGGCCTTGCCCTGCACTGCGTCGGCCGACATGCGCGTTAACGGTTGATCGCCCCTGCGCAGCGTGGGGCGTTCGCCGCGACTCATATCCACCTGGGGATCGCGGACCTCGAGAGTGAGAATCGACCGAACGTCGGGTTGATCGGCCAGCAAACCAAACTGTTTCAGATCGTCATCGAATCGGCTCTGGCTCAACATCAGGCCGTTCTTGTCGAAGGCATAGGTCTCGCCCGATTCCCCAAAGCGGACCACCTGCAGGATACGCGTAAACTGATCCTCCGGCCTGATGCGCAGCCCCAGCGAAGCGATCGGCTTGCCTGCGTCGTCGCGCAGGACCGCCACGGCAAACATTGTAGGTAGGTTGGCACGGATTTCCCCATTCTCGTCGGCCAGGAGGAGCGGGCTGCGAAATGGCCTGGACACCATACTCACTTCGGCAAGCGCCCGGTCGAAGATCTGTTTGCGATAGCCCGCCAGTACATTGCCGATCGGCGCATCCTGATCGGCCGCCAGCACGATCCCGTCCGGGGAGACAATGAAGTAGCCGACATACCCGCACAGGGCAAGGCGGCCTTTCAGACGTTGCCGCAATAACTCCTGGGACTTGGCCTGAATCAGGTCCCGTTCGGCTTTCTTGGCGCCGGCGGCGATGGTGAGGAGTTCCGTCACGAGCGGCCGAAGCTGTTCGTCAGCGGCGAAGAGCTGGGCGTTGATTCGTTGCTCGCCCATCCAGACGTGTAGTGCGCTCACGCTGGCATCGACTATGACGTTCAATTCGGCGACGCGCTGCGCGCGCATCGCATTTTCCACGGACCGATGGACCCACCAGCCCGGCCCGCCGACCAACATTGCCGCGATGATTGGCCACGCCCAGAGCTGGCGGCGCAAGAATCGACCGGTGCCCTGCAGCGCCGATGCGCTCAGGAAAACACGCGACAACACTCCGGAAACGCGGCCGACAGCCGACTTTGAAATCTGCCCGCTCTTGGAGCGGGCCTGCACCGTTTGTGGATCTTGCATGGTCGACCTCGGCCAATGGCTGACGAACGCGGCTACTTCTTCTCATCCGGCGGCGCCTCGACGCGCACCAGCGAAAATTGTTGGCTGCGCTCGGGGCTATAGTGCACCAGCATGGTGGTCACGTCCTTCGTGAGATTGGCGAGACCGACCTCGTACACCGGCGTCTTGCGCTCGCCGACGGTCCAGGCGGCGCGCTGCGTCTTCTTGTCCGCGGAACCATAGACCAGGGCGGTCGTGTCGGTAACCGCGTCGTAGTAGTTGCCGCGAATCACGCCTTGCTTGTTGATGCTCAACTGAAAGATGTAATTGGACCTGGTTTCCTCCCCCTGGACCATGGCAAAGACGCCGAGCGGAAGCCACTCTTCGTCCTTGCTCACCTTGGCCGCGAAGCCCGCGTCCGTGAGCGTACTGGCTTGCTGGACGTATTCCTGGGTAGACGCGATTTTCGTTCCGTCCACGTAAACGCTGTTGTCCTGGTAGACGACATTCTCACCATAGTTGTAATAGACTGGTTGCACGGGATAGCCGTAGCCAACGCATGCGGGCCAAACGGGGGCGCGCCAGACGGCGCCGGCGGTCCAGCCAGCGGCGTACCAAGCACCGGGGTTGCGGCCATACCAACCGGAACGGTAGCAAGGATAGCCGGCGACTCCCTGGCGTACAAAGTCGCCCTGGGTGCGCATGGCCGTTGTGGAATGATAATATGTGCCGTGTCCGTCGACGACGGTGCTTCGCCCGGCGACCGCACCATAGGGACCAACGGCAGCACCAGCGTGCGTGCCGCCGACCGCAACACCACCGGGGCCGCTGGCCGCGCCGACCCGGGTGCTGCCGGCAACGGCGCCTTGAGGTCCGACGGCGACACCGCCCTGGTATTTGGTGGCGAAGGAATTACCGCCTGGGCCGGTACCCACCGTGGCGCCGGATTTGCCCGCGACAGCATTACCGCCGGGCCCGACGGCCGCCCCACTCGTGCCGACGTGGGTGGCCGAGTTGCCGCCCGCCCCGGTGACCTGGACGCCGCCGACGTGTTTGGCGCCGGAGGTGCCGCCGCCCGTGGTCCCGCCGACGGTGGCGCCTCGATAGTCGACCGTGGCCCCCCCCTTGGTGGTGTAGGAGGCGCTTCCCTTGGAAGCCTGTCCCGTGCCGCCACCCGCGCCGACGATGGGCGTCGTCGTATGCGAGGCCGTGCCGGTGCCGGCGCCGTACGTGTGGACGGCCGCCCCACTGGCGCCGCCGCCGACGCCAACGCGGCCCCGGCCGCCTTGAGTTTCCGAATCATAGACGAACATCGACACGCCTAACACAAACGCCAGCACAGTCCATTTTTTCATATCCGCACCAAGTGTGTTTGTTGTGTATTGGAAAAGGTTGTAGTACGTGTGTCCTAACGCGGCCGAGCCGCAACCGGGTAACGGAGAACCGAGGACTGACAACCGAGAATGAAAACGCGAGCATTGTTTATTTCGCACATTTTCGGTCCTCGGTTCTCCGTCTCCCGGTTTCCCGGTTGGATTCACGACTTAACTTCTCTGCACGTTGCGAAGAAGTTGATAGGTAAGAATCTAACGATCTTCAGGATGAAGCGACCCATTCGCTAATGGCCGGCTGATCACTGAGGGCTGACCGCCAACGGCGATTTCAGTTCTTCGCCTTGACGCGTGTCACGCGCACGGGACCGATGTCCGGTGCATTCGCATCGCCGATCGTGCGCCGAACGGATTGGAATGTAAAGGCGTTCTCGTCCAGAGGCACGATGATGTTGGTCGCGGTGACAATCACGCCGCTGTGCAGAACGGCCGCCGAATCGAGCACCCATTTATTGCCGTCGCGGCTCCAGTTCGCTTCGCCGAAGCCGCCGTCGGGATCGAAGGTCCACGAACGCAATTGGCCCGTTGAAGCGTCCTTGCCTATCATTTGAAAGCCCTTGATGGACTTCGCGTTGTTCTTGATCGTGATATCCATGCGGATGAAAGATTTATTCCCCCACCATTCATATTTGGTGACGACTTCGGTACCGTCGCGCTGGGCGGACCAGGTGCCGATCAGCCAGTCGAGATCGCGGACCGACGCGCCGTCGCCGGGCCATTCGCGAACGACGGCCATGAGCCATTTGCCGTTATCGCGCACGTGCAACACGCTGTACTTGCTGCTGATGGCCGGGTCCTTGCCGACGCGCACCTTGAAATGTCCCTCCTCGATCGCGGAGTCGCGCGAGGGGAAGCGGATGCTGTCGATTTCCATCTCCACCTTGACGGCGTCCTTCTTCTTGGCGAACAACTTGACGTATTCTTTCTCGATGGCGTCCCGGCCGCGAAAGACGGTTCCGTCGTCGGCAGTGTATTCGCCATTTTCAGTCCAATGGGCAGCCAGCGCCTTGGCGTCGGCTTTTTCGTACGCCACGGCAAAACTGCGCGTCGCCTTGACGATGGCCTCGCGATCGGCGTCTTGCCCCTTGGCCGGCTGCGCCGCCGCGACAGAGCTGCGGTCCTGAGCTTGCGCTTCGTGCCCGGATCGTTGGCAGAGGCCGAACGTGCCGAGCAGCAGCCCGAGCGCGGTGAGGGGAAGGACGATGCGTTTCCGGTGGCTGAACATGGTTTCTCCAATCGTAACAGTGCGTCAATAAAATTACCAGTTGGCGGGTAATCCCAAGCCGACCGTGCGGGACGCGGACGGCCGCGTTCGCCCGGTTCCTCTCGAAATGGTACGCGAATGATGTACCACATTCGTCCGACGAGACATGCCATCACGCCAACAACCAAGAGCATCTATCGAGACAGTTCGTGTCGTTGCAGGGGCCGAGGTTGCATTTCGCCATCAACCTTGAAGTGATTCTTACTTTGCCTGCCTGTCATTAGCAAGGATAATTGAGGGAATATTCAATACGTCGCACCTGCATCACCAACAATCCGGTGTTGCACTCAAGCCGACGCCGGTCAGGGTTTCGGTCGCCATGGTTCCGTCGGTGATGCGCATGATGCCGGGGTGGCTCTTCTCCCACGGCTGGTTGGCAGTCGGGCAATACTGTCGGCCGTTCGATTCGATGGCCGCGACGCCGGGGACGTGTGCCGCCAATCCCGCCGAGTGAATGAGCGAGGCGCCGACGCACGTCAGATCTTGCACGCAGAGGAACATGCCATACTTCTGCGCCGCGGCCGCCATCAGGAGCGATTGCGATTGCCCCTTGCACGCTTTCAAGGCGGCGCCGGTGTAGCCCATTTCGCGCGCGACCAGGATGCTCTCCAGATCGAGCAGCGATTCGTCGATGACGACCGGACGAATCTTCGACGCCTCGTGCATGACGTTGTGCCGATTCGCTTTCAAATCGCGCGCCGTCGGCTGTTCGATGTACTGGATGCGCTCGAATCCGGCAGGGCGTTTTTCCTTCACCAGGCGCAAGAAATCGAGCAGATATTGCACGTGCGGGCACTTCTCGTTGAAATCGAGCGAGTAGTGCCACGTCTTGACGCCGCGCGCTGCCTGCGTCTCGGCCGCGACGCGCTCGACGCCGACGACGCGCTCGACATCCCAGTTCAGGTTGTCGCCGTTGAGCTTGATCTTCAGATGCGTCAGCCCGTCGGCGCGGATCCATTCGCTCAAAGTCTCCGGCATGCCGTCGTTGACACGCTTGGTGACGTCTTTTTCTTCAAGCGGATCGAGAGCGCCGACGAGATGATACAACGGCAATTTGGCCTTCGGCGTCTTGCTGACGTAACGGTCGAGCGATTCGCCCTTGAAATCGGCGCCGAGGTAGTGGCCGACATCGTGATTCATAAAGTCGGGGCCGTAGGTGTGATAACAGTTCAGGCCGTGCACCTTGCCAAACGCATCGTGCAAGGCCGCATCGAACGGGCTGGCACAAACGAGCGTGCAAAGGTGCGGGATCGGCTCGGCAAGTTTGCATTCGACGCCGACCGCCTTGGCTGCCCTGGCGTATTCGTGCTCCAGCGCCCACGTCAGATCAATCGGATGCCCTGTGTCGGTGCATGCGCGCGTGATCTTGGCGACCTGATCGACAACGCCTTTCATCGCGTCAAGGGTTTGTTGATAACTCAGCGTTTTCGACGGAAATGACCAGACGTTGCCGAGCGGCATCGACCCGAAACCCCGCGCCGTCTTGCCTGCCACGGTCCGAACCGCAATGTGCACGTTGACGATCGTGACGCGATCGAGCGCGACGCCGCCGAACTTGATCGGCGTGCGGTAGTGGTGATCTTCGTACGCGTAGGATACCTCGTCGATGCGAATGTTAGTAGGTTTCACGGCCGCATCTCGCTGACCAAAGAAAAAGTAAAAAGGCAAAGGGAAAAAGTAATCACATACTTTTGCCCTTTGCCTTTTTATTTTTTCTTCGCTCTTTAGACCACGCGATACACGGGCAGAACGCAGATGCCTTCAAAGTAGGACTTACCCGAGTCGGAGTTGTAGGTGAAGCCCTGGCGTTCGAGCATCTCAAGGAAGTAAAACTGATCGTAAACGGTCGTGCGCCGGTTGATGCACCAGTTGACGTAGGTCAGGTAGAGATCGAGTGCCGGATACCGTGCGTTTTCCGCCACCAGACAACACGATTTGACGAAACGGCGCATTGGTTTGACCTGTTTGTTCTTCACGAAGACCTCCAACCTTAGCCGCGCGTGGTTTTTCCTTCGGACGAGGGCCGGGCGCTCGCGGATGACTCGCGAGTTCAAACCGCAAGCGGCTTGATTGTGCCCCTATCCACTATCTAAGTGATCTTAACGAGTCACACCGACGAAGTTGAGTCATTTCAGACGATTTTTACGGAATGAGAGTCCGGTTGTAGCAGTCGGAAGGGTTGCGAAAATTACAGAAGCGCAGCAGAATCGTCATCCACGGCATGCACGTTAGCATGGGAAGATCGGACAGTAAAAAATACAAGACGAGGGCGGACACGATCCGCCCTCCCGCGTTTCGGCAGGCAGGGTTGGGTCGAATCAACGGGCTCAAGTGATCCACCCAACATTTGTTTAGGGCGCCCCATTTTTTTTTCCTCGGTGAGCGCTTCCATGAGCTCAGCCATGACCTCGTTCTTTTTGAGGAGCTTGGCTTCGAGCTTGTGGATTTTCTCGTCCTTGGCGTTGTCAACGGCTTTGGCGACGCGGCCGTTCTCGAAGAGCTCTTTCTGCCAGCGGTAGAAGAGGGTGGGCGCGATGCCGAGATCATCGCAGATGGTGGAGACGGGGACGCCTTCGAGCAGATGCCGCTTGAGGGCGACGATTCTCTCGTGAGGCCCGACGTGACGACGTTCGCTGTTCATGATGGAACCTCCGTTCAGGTTAGACTAACCCGAACGGAGCGATTTTCCAGATTCGCCTGAGGCAATACACTCGACGATGCAGCCGTGAAGCCGGCCATCTTGCGCGATATGCTGCCGCGGCTGGAGCGTTTTCTCGAACCGTTCGGGGCGTTGTTGGCAACCACCGAACAACGCACGCATGTCCATGAGTATGTCACCGGCCTGGTCTCGGACCTCAAGCGCAAGAACGCGGAGTCGATCGCCTACCATCACGACCAAGATCGACAGCCGCTGCAAAAGTTCATCGGCCAGGCGCCGTGGGAACATTCGCCGCTGCTGATGGAGTTGGCGCGCCAAGTCGGCGCCGAGATCGGCGAAGCGGATGGCGTGATCGTTTTCGATCCCTCCGGCTTTGCGAAAAAAGGCAGCGAGTCGGTCGGCGTGAAA
>SYHD01000044.1 GCA_005799265.1 Planctomycetia bacterium
ACCGCGTTGGGAACCGTCCGGATCGCTACGAACCACGAGCGCGAAAACGACGACCCAAAGCGTACGGCCTTTTGACAGAACCGCGCCCGGTCGCCCGAAAACGTTGCGGCAAAAAGTGTAACGGTTAACTACGTGCCATTCTACTCCGAACCCATAGCCAATTTTCCGCGTCCCGCTAGGAAGAGTTTAACCGCGTGCGGTGTAGCATCGCACGATACTACGACGCACGCGGTCTATTGGAAAATAAACGATGCCGAAAAAATTCTTCATCACCACCGCGATCGATTACCCCAACAGCCGGCCGCACATCGGCACCGCGTTCGAGAAGATCGGCGCCGATGTGCAAGCACGCTATCGCCGCATGGAGGGCTGCGACGTTCATTTTTTGATGGGCAACGACGAGAACACGATCAAAGTCTCGCGCAAGGCGACCGAGTTGAAGCGTGCGCCGAAGGAATACTGCGACGACATGGCCAACCAGTTCAAGGAGGTCTGGCGCGCCCTCGACATCAGCTTCGACGATTTTATCCAGACGAGCGAGCCGCGCCACCACGTAGGGTGTCAGAAGTTCATTCAGAAAGTGTTCGACAACGGACACATCTACAAGGGGCATTACGAAGGGCTCTATTGCGACGGCTGCGAGGGTTTCAAGACGGAGAAAGAAGTGAAGGAAGCCGGCGGCGTTTGTCCCGATCACCGTGTCGCGCCGGTGTTGCGCAAGGAGCCGTGCTATTTCTTCGCGCTCTCGAAATTCCAGGACAAGCTGCTTTCGTTCTATGAACAGCATCCCGATTTCATTCAGCCTGAATCGCGCCGCAACGAGATCGTGACGCTGGTCAAATCGGAACTGCGCGACGTGAACATCACGCGTCTGGGCCAGGAGTGGGGCATCAAGGTCCCGTTCGATCCGGAGTTCACGATCTACGTCTGGTTCGACGCCCTCTTGAACTATATTACGGCAGTTGGCTACGGCACGTTAGCCGGATGCGCAAGCGACGGAGAGCCCAATCCGTCGCTTGCGCGTCTGGCTAACGAGGCGGACTTCGCGACGTGGTGGCCCGCCGACATCCACTTCATCGGCAAGGACATCACGCGCTTCCATTGCGCCCTCTGGCCAGCTATGTGTTTCGCCGCCGGCATCGAGCCGCCGCGCTCGGTGTTCGGGCACGGCTTTGTCTACATCAAGAAGGACGACGCCAGCGCCGCCGAGAAGATCAGCAAGTCGCTCGGTAACGTCATCGAACCGATGGAGATCATCACGAAGTTTTCCAGTGACGGCTTCCGCTATTACTTCATGCGGGAATGCCCGTTCCCCGGTGACGGCGAGTTCAGCTGGGAACGATTCGCGGCCGTGTACAACAGCGATCTCGGCAAGAACCTGGGCAACCTGCTTAGCCGCGTGACGACGCTCATCATCAACAACTTCGATAGCGTGTTGCCAGGGACGGCTGGTCAGATGCCGACGCCGATCGCCGCCGATCTTGCGGAGACGGTTCGGCAAGTACAAGCACATATGCAAGCGTGCCAGTACAACTCTGCACTTGAAAAGATCTGGCGGCAAATTCTCGATCCCGCGAATCAGTACGCGGAGAAGAACGAGCCATGGAAGCTTGTCAAGACCGACAAGGACGCGGCGAAGCCGATCCTGTTCAACCTGAGCGAGCCGTTGCGCATCGCGGCGATCTTGCTCAAGCCGGTGCTGGTGCGTTCGAGCGCGACGATTTACGGCAGTTTCAATTTTACGCAACCGTGGGAGAAGGTTCGCTATGCGGATGTGTGTACGCGGCCGACGCAAGCGGAGGATTTGCGCGTCATTGCGACATTGGATGCACGCGGCAAGGTGCCACCGTTGTTTCCGGTCATCAAATAAACCGCTTGCGGCTTAGCGCTCGCGTTGAATCGCCTGGGCGCTGGCGCTGCAACGCGAGCGCTAAGCCGCAAGCGGCTAAACGGGCGCGTCCTCGACGATGGTCATGGCACGCCGGCGCTTGGTGCGGCGGAACGGTAGCCACGGCCATAAGCCCGCGCCGCCGCCCAGGATGCGATAGGTAATCAGCAGCAGCGTCGTGCCGCCTAGCGCGACGACGAAGCCGAGCGGGCTGATCGGCGTCACCTTGGCGCCTGCGACGAAAAATGCCAGCAGCGCCGCGCCGATGAGGCTGCCGAGAATGCCGAGAATCACGGTTGCCAGCGCCCCGCCGCCGTCTTTACCCGGCAGCACGGCCTTGGCGATCAAGCCAACCAGGGTGCCGAAGCCGATCCACTCCAGGCTGTAGTGCATCCACTCTGCGATGACATCGAGATCCATGACCGTCGCGCCTCAAATACGTACTCTTGCCGGGGAACCAAACGGCCAGATCTGAGTCTTGCCGCCACGGTCTCCATCGGTCGAATCACACGGTGGGTACAAGAAAAGGCGTCGCCGAAATCTTGCCGAAATCGCACACAATCGTTAGGACCGTCAGAGTCGCGCCATTTCGCCTGATTTGACGCAATATTTCTCTTGGCAACGCTCCTGAAATCGGCGACAATTTGAGTTGGGCGGTCATTTCCTTAGACTCCGCCCTCACGCCCCCGCCAATGGGTGTCGGGCGAATGCCAGGGGACAACATGGCCAAGTCGAAATCCAAGCTGAAGTCAAAGAAGATGCTCGACGAAGATGAGATCGAGACCGGCGACGCCGTGGAGGAAGAAGCTCCGGTCGAGATGGACGATGCGGTTGAAGAAGAATCCCTGACGGAGACGGAGGACGACGTCGTCGAGGAAGAAGCCGCGGAGGTCGATGTCGAAGCGGAGACTACCGAATTCAATCGCGACGACTTGAATATTGACTTCGATGACGGCGAATCGCCGGATGCCGATGTCGCGCTGGATGAGGATGAGGACACGAAAGCAGCGCGTTCCGATGGAGAGATCATTTCCGAGGATGACATCGACGCGCTCAAGGTGGGCGGCGATGAGGAGGACGATGACGAAGACAGCTTGGACGAGCCGCGCCCCGAGCCTACGCCGAAAATCTCCAAGCTTGCTCTCTGCTTAATTATCTTGAACTGGATCGCCGCGCCGCTGTTCCTGACCTGCGCTTTCATGGATCACACCGCCCGCGCCAAGACATCGTATCTGGCGTTGCAAAATCACGTCGGCATCTGGGGGCTTCCTCTGAAGCAGGAAGAAGACGCCGCCTCGCTTTACGAGCAAACCAGGCCTGTCTATCGCCTGTCGCCCGATCAGCTCAAGACGGAATTTCAACGGCGTCCAGGCGCCGAACGCGGCGCGGCCTCTGACGGTTTCAATCCTGTCGAGGAACCCGTCCCCCTCCGGTTGCGCCCCAGCGACATGACCGACGATTTCAAACGCGACCTGTTCGGCAGCACGCCGTTCGTTGCCACGCTGGAGGAAGAAATCGAGCGGCTCAAAAATTCACTGCCAGACCTCATCAAGACCAAGGCCGACGACGTCTTGAAGGAACAGAAGACCGCGGACGACAAACGCGATGTCGTCCGCAAGACATTGCTGCGCATGGCCTGGGATGTCAAGCAGGTCGAAAAGCTCGACAAGCGACTCGCGGAGTCCGAAGGGGCCAAGCTCGACGCCCTCGTCCTCGACGCCGTACAGCGCCGGATGTATTACGACCTTTTGGCGCCATACAACATCTTCCGACCCGACGAGTTCACCGATCCCAAGACCTACAAGATCGAGAAAATCTCCGATCTCGACCGAGGCCTCGAGGCTATCAAGGATTACTTCGTGGAACGGCTCGACTCCGTCAGCGCCGACCAGTTCGACGAAGTCCATCTCGGCAAAATCTGGGCGGAACACAAAGTGACCCTGGGCAAGGACGAAAACGACAAGCCCATTCACTCGCTCCAGCGCGACAGCGTCGAGAAGCGGCACACCATCGGCTTCATGATGTTCGCGATTGCGCAGGTCTCCGTGCCGACGCTCAAGGAAAAGCTCGTGGTCAAGGGCCTGGAGCGCGCCAACACCGTGTGCGGCTTCCACGAGTTCGCTAACGCATCCATCAACTACGTCCTCGCCATGCGTTTCCTGGAAGAACGGCAGATCGCCGCCGTGAAGGCCGACCGGCAAGGCTACATCGTAGCCATCAAGGACAACCCCGGCATGACGCGCAGTGACGGGTTCATCGACGACTACGAACGCGACGTCGATCGCCTCGTCAAGCTTGCCGAGCAAATCGACACCGCCAAGACGCAGCTCGAAGATTTCAAGATGCAGCGCGACTCGGCCCAGCAGACCTACGTCGTACGGGCCCAGCAGCACGCCGGCGCGTTGAAGAAGCTGATCAAATCGCGCCAGACCACGCAGCAGACCGCCGAGGACTTGCGCGAGAAGCAGCAGCAATTGCACGAGGCGCTCATCGAGCTTTCCGACGCGGGAACACGCAATTTCGTGCTCGAAGCCGAGCTGCGCGCGATCGAGACACGCTTCATGAATGCCCAGAAGAAAGAGAAGAAGAAGCGATGATCAACACCTTGGGAAAGCTGCTGGTATTGATCCACACCGTCTTGAGCGTGGCCGGGTTGACGTGGGCACTGGTTATTTTCGTGCAGGGGCGCGATTTCGGCTGGGCCGAGCCGGCGAAGGAACCGATCCAGTTCAGTCCCGACGGGACGCCGACGAAGTGGATCCGGCACGCCTCGCAGCTCGACAAGAGCCGCGCGGCTCTTGAGGACGCTGCCACGCATCGCGACCGGCACTATGGCCACGTCAAGCCAGCCATCGATTCTTTCACCGCTGCCGAGCCGTACCTGGCGGCCAACCATCTCTTCTACCTGGAACAGCGCCATCGCCTGAAAAAGGGCGACAAGCCTATCGAGGTTTTCCGACTCGAGAACGGCGGTCTGAAGTTGGAGGCGGCACACGTGGGCAGCAAGCCTGCCTTTGAAATCAAACCCGTCGAGGGGATCACCAAGACGATCGAAGCCTATGAGGCGGAATGGGCCGACCTCCAAAAACAGATTGCCGCCGTTCGCATCGAGATCGACAAGATCAACGTAGACACGCGAACGTTCACCACCGAGTTCACCGGCAAGGATGAAATGAACAAGTACCTGCATCCCGGGCTCTACGACCTGATCGACCTCGAATACAAGGCCCAGACGCGGTACAAGGAGGAACTCGAAGACGTCAAGCCACGCTGGTCGGTTTATCTCGAGCAAGCACGCCAGCACATGATCCGTCGCACTGATTTGGAGACGCAGCTCCAAAAATTGAAAACGCCGCCGCCCAAGGAGGCGAAGAAACTGTAACGACGAGCCGAGCCATGGCGAATCACGCATCTCTTTGAAAGGGCCGCATGTCCTTGATTCCGCATCGCTTCCTGGTACGCATGGCGTACCCCTGTCTGTACGCGCAGAACATGCCCACGCGCCGCGACGCCCGAGTGCTCGATTTGCCCGTGGAATTCGCCATCGACAACTTCGCCGCCATCGACGCCGAGACAAACTTCGCCGACGTCCGCCTGGCGTGGAACGATCTCGGCATTGGCCTGCAAATCGAGGTGCGCGGCAAACAACAAATGGCGGTCGGCAACCCGGACCGACCGCGCGGCTCCGACGGCGTCACGCTTTGGCTCGACACGCGCGACGCACGCGCCAGTCATCGCGCGACGCGTTATTGCCATCAGTTCCATTTTCTCGCCACCGGCGCCGGACCGGAGCTTGACGAGCCGGCGTTCGTGCAAACCAAGATCAATCGAGCGATCGAGGATGCGCCCATCATCGCCGCGGCCGATGCGGGTGTGTTGCTGAAGGTCCAGCATCGCAAGAGCGGATATGTGCTCGAAGCGTTCCTCCCCGCCGCCGCCTTGAACGGCTACGACCCACGCGAGCATCGCAAGCTCGGCATCTTTTACGCCGTGCACGACGACGAACTTGGCGAACAGCTCTTGAGCCTGTCGCCGGAGTTTCCGTTCTGGGAGGACCCGAGCTTGTGGAGTGTGCTGGAGTTGGCGGACGAATAGGGCGCGGCAGCGTCCGCAATGTAAAAGGCATACGCTAAACGGGAATCAGGAGGTTGCCTCGCCGTCGGCGGCGCTTTCCTTATTGGCCTGACGCAGCGGCCCGCGGAAGGTGATGCGGCCCTTGTTCAAATCGTAAGGTGATATGGCGACCGTGACGATATCGCCAGGCAAAATACGGATGAAGTGCTTGCGCATCTTGCCCGCGATATGGGCGATAATCTCGTGCCCATTATCGAGTTTGACGCGAAACTGTGTATTGGCAAGGGCCTGCATGACCTTGCCCTGAGCAAGAAAAGCTTCTTCCTTGGCCATCGTCGCTCATTTCATGCAAGAGAAGAGAAAACAATACCGCTTATCTATAGGTTAGGCGATTTCGCTACGATTGGCCAGCCCTTGTAGTGTTTCACGCCAAATGATTGATCTGGCAAAACAGAACAGAACATGCCGGAAGGCAATTCCGATTGACAGCGAAATCGATGAGATCTATTATTCCTCAACAATCCCACAGGTTGCCTCAAACTCAGTCGCCGTACCAGAAGGACCAGGCATGAAGAAGCTCTTCGTCACGGGTGGGGCAGGATTTATCGGTTCTGCATTCATTCGGCTCGTCCTGGAGAAAATGCCCTCTACCTCGATTACGAATTTTGACGCCCTGACGTATGCTGGAAATCGGGATAACCTGGAAGACATCGATTCAGCGCAGCATCGATTCATTCACGGCGACATCTGTGACCGCGCAGCCGTAATGAGCGCTCTCGAAAAAAACACCGACGCCATCGTTCATTTCGCCGCCGAGTCTCACGTCGATCGCAGCATTGCCAGCGCGGATGCGTTCTTGCGGACCAACGTCTTGGGAACACAGGTATTATTGGACGCGGCACGCGCGCGACATGTGAAGCGTTTCGTCCAGATTTCCACCGACGAGGTGATGGGGAGCTTGCCCGACGATGACGCCGAGTATTTCACGGAATCCTCGCCGTTCGCGCCGAACAGTCCCTACGCGGCATCGAAAGCTGCCGCCGAACATCTGGTGCGCGCGGCCCATCAGACGTTTGGGCTGGATACGTTGATCACCCGTTGCGGCAACAACTACGGCCCGCGTCAGTTTCCCGAAAAATTGATCCCTTTGCTGCTCGCCAATGCCCTCCGCAACGAGTCGATTCCCGTTTACGGCGACGGTCTGAACGTCCGTGATTGGATCCATGTAGACGATCATTGCCGGGCGATATTGACCGTACTCGAAAAAGGCCGAGCCGGGAACGTTTATCTCATCGGTGCACGCAACCCGCGCCGCAACCTCGACGTGGTCCTGGACGTCTTGCATCAGTTGGGCAAACCTTCATCCTTGATTCGCCATGTCAAGGACCGTTCCGGTCACGATCGCCGCTACGCAATCGACCCGACGAAGATCGAGCGTGAATTAGGCTGGCAGCCGGCCGAAACCTGGCAAAGCGGGCTAGCGAAAACGATCCTGTGGTATCAAAAAAATTCGCAATGGATCGAACGGACTCGAAGCGGCGCCTATCGCGAATACTACTCGGATCAGTACGGGACGGAACTGGCGCCAAAGGCCGCGGCCTGACGGGAGGCGTCCATGAAGGGAATCATCCTGGCGGGCGGCAGCGGTTCACGCCTGTACCCGTTGACACGGACCATCAGCAAACAATTGCTGCCGGTCTACGACAAGCCAGTCCTCTACTATCCCTTGTCGGTGTTGATGCTGG
>SYHD01000045.1 GCA_005799265.1 Planctomycetia bacterium
AGCAACGAGTTCATCCTCAATCACTAACGGTAACCGTTTACCTCCCCTCTCCCCCTGTACTCAGGGGGAGAGGGGTTGGGGGTGAGGGGGAAGAACCGACAGTTGCACGACGCTCCAACCCCTCACCCCCGGCCCCTCTCCCCTGAGTACAGGGGAGAGGGGTGAACGGTTACCCTTAACGATTGCGTGACGCGCATCAATGCAACCGGCCCATGAGAGTTCATCTCGTGGGCCGGTTGCATTTTGATCGCGAGCGCTAAACGGAGCCTCAGGGCACCGCCACGTAGTTCGCGACCACGTACTGCATTTTCACCGAGCTTTCGGGCCGCCACATCGTCGGACCATACACCGAGACGGTTCGACCGACATAGGCCTGCAACGACTTGCCAGGACTGGTCGTCACGTAATTGAGAATGTGTCCATGCGCATCCTCGATCGCGTAGATCGGCTGTCCGTCCTCGCGCTTCATTTGCAGATCGCGCAGCCGGCCGTAGGGGCTCCAGGTATCCGCTTTCAATAAGGCGAGGCCGGGAATCGTCGGCACATTGCCCGGCGAGAGTGCGGTTCGTGACTCGTCTTTCGGTTGCGACGTCGTCGCGTAGGGGCCCTGTGACAATGCTGCGAGCCGATTCCTCGCGAAGGCTTTCTGATTCTCGTCGGCGCCGTTGTTGATGACGTGTTGATAAAGCTGCCGGGCGCGATTGATGTCGTTGTCCTTAAAGGCTTTCTCCGCCTCGGCGAGGAAGTTGTTGCCGACGTAGCCGTTGGGCGTCAGCGTCCAGCTAGGCGTGGTGGTGACGGTGGTCACGGTCTGCGCCGGGCGCACGGATTCGGCCGGGAGGAAACGCGTTTCGCTCGGATGCGGCTGGATCGGCAGCCAGACCTCGCCGTTGATCGTGAGCGGACGATCGACGATCACGAGCACGGTCCCTGCCGTCAACTTCATGCTCTCGCGATTCGGCTCTTGATTGACGAGCGTGCTGCCTGGCAGGATCGGCACCGGCTTGGCGGGATCGCAATCGACGTAGGCGTAACGCGAGTCCACTTGCTTGACGTATTTCCCGCTGATCCAGCTGAACGAGCCAGTCGGCGGCTTGATTTCGACCCAGCCCGGCGCCTCTTTCGATTCACGCAGGACGAGCACTTTGTCGTTGCGGAAGAGTTTTGTGGTCGGATAGAAATTCTTGCTGGGGCCGCTGCGAACCTCCACCTCGTTCTGTAGGATGACCGCTTCCGCGGGATAAGTTTGCGCAAATACTGGCGCCGCCATGGTGAGGCTCGCGACGGCGGTAAGGACAAGATGCTTATGCATGGTTCGTAATCCTCCTCAAAATGCTGGACAATAGCGCGTGCTTATAACGCAATCGGCAGGCAAATCAAGGGCACATGAACGAAACTCGGTGGGTGGTTGGGCAAGATGGACAGACATGTCTTTGTTTGGGGCTCGGATGGCAGGGAGAACCGCTAATCGTTTTCCGCGGGCGCTAAACGAGAGCGGATCAAGCTCGTACATTGATGTTAATCCGCAATAGGGAGCCCCAACCATGCCTGATTTCACCTATCAGCAAATCGCCAAGATGATCGATCACTCGCTTTTGCAGCAACAGCTTACCGACGCCGAGCTGAACGCGGGATGTCTGCTGGCGCGTGAGTACGACGTGGCATCGGTGTGCATCAAGCCGTACGCTGTTCCGACGGCGCGTGACATTCTGGCAGGATCGAGCGTCGCGGTCAGCACGACGATCGGCTTTCCGCACGGCGGGCACACGACCATGGTCAAGGTGTACGAAGCGACGCAGGCGATGCTCGCGGGGGCGGTCGAGTTGGACATGGTCGTCAACATCGGCAAAGTCTTGAGCAAGGACTGGGATTATGTGCGCGAAGACATCCGTGCCGTCGTCGAGATTGCCCATAATCAGCACGCGCTAGTCAAGGTCATCTTTGAAAACTGCTTCCTGCAGGACGAGCACAAGGAGATGCTGTGCAAGATCTGCGGCGAGGTCGGCGCCGACTTCGTCAAGACCTCCACGGGCTACGGCTCGACGGGCGCGACCGACGACGACCTGAAATTAATGCGCCGCTGTTCCCCGCCGCATGTGAAAGTCAAGGCAGCGGGCGGTGTGCGCAATTTCGAGCGATTATTGGCCGTGCGTGCCATCGGTGTTGCGCGCGTCGGCGCCACGGCGTCGAAGGCGATGCTGGATGAATGCAAGGCGTACCTGAAAAAACAAACTTGAGCCGCTAGCGGCCCGAATTGGGGGGACTATGTTGTCGCGATTACTCATCGGCCTTTGGTTTTGTCTGTTCACGATCACCGCCCGCGCCGATGAACACTGGCCAGGCTGGCGTGGCCCCACTGGCATGGGACTCAGCGATGAGAAAAACCTCCCCCTCACCTGGGGAGGCAAAACGCAGGACAATATCCTCTGGAAAGCGCCGCTCGTACCGTCCGACAAGGTTAAACGCGATCAAAATCAGTCGAGCCCGATCGTTTGGGGTGAACGCGTCTTCGTCACCGTCTCCTATTGGCCGGAAGGGACCACCGACAAGAACTTTCCTGAACATCACGTCCTTTGCTTTAACGCCAAGGACGGCAAGAAACTCTGGGACACGATCATTCCGCCCGGTCCGTGGAAGCTGACCGACCTGCGCGGCGGCTACACGGCGCCGACGCCCGCCACCGATGGGAACCACGTCTTTGCCATCTTCGGCTCCTCGGTCGTCGCCGCAGTGGACATGAACGGCAAGATCGCGTGGCGCAAGGAAATCAAGCCGCACGACTTCGATGTGGCCTGGGGCGCGAGTCCCGTCCTCTATCCCGCGGGCAAGGCGTCGCGGGTTGTCATTGTTGTTTGTGATCAGCTCAAGAACAAAAAATCTTCGCGAATCTATGGATTCAGCAAGGACACCGGCGAAGTCGTCTGGGAAAGGCAGCGCCCCACCGCCGACTGGGCCCACAGCACGCCGCTCTTGGCCAACGTCAAAGGCATCATGCAACTCTTGACGGCCACATACAACGGCCCGGAGGGCATCGACCCGGAGAGCGGCGAGGTTCTCTGGTCTTACCGCCAGGGAGGCCAGGTCGGCGACACCGTGACGCCGATCTATCGCGATGGCCAACTCTACGTCGATTCGGGCCGGGGCAGCATGGGCATCGCCGTCGATGCGACCGGCTCCGGCGACGTCTCGAAAACGCACCTGAAGTGGAAGGTTGCGAACGTCCCCTCCGGTTTCTCGTCGCCGATCCTGGTGGGCGACTATCTCTATCGCCTGCACGACCCGGGCGTTCTCACGTGTTGGAAGTGGTCCACCGGCGAAGAGGTGTATAAGGAACGTCTCGACGGCATCGATTCCGCGCTCAGCCCCTTCGCGACGCCCGATGGCCGAATCTACTGCGTTGGCGCCGGCAAGAGCTACGTCCTGAAAGTTGGTCCGAAGCTGGAGGTGCTGGGCAAGAGTGACCTCGGCGATTCGAGTCGCGCGTCACCGGCGGTCGCGGCGGGGCGGATTTATTTGAAGGGGGGGCGGTTCTTGTATTGCATTGGAGCCCAATGAGCCTTCTGTTCGTTCCGTGATCATTTGTGTGGTCGATTGATGCGGAACAACTGCCCATGAAGATCAGGAATGCCTTCAATAGTCTCATGAATCCGGACGGCTTGCGCTGGATAATCGGGATCGTACGTGCAAACGATGATTCCCGCGTGTTGTGTATTCTGCCTGTGCAGGCGAATGAAGTCTTTGCGATTGATCGTCAGAACTGCGCGATCCTCGCTGATAGCGAGCCTCAGGACTTCATCGTCAGGCGTCCCTTCGTCGGCGCGTCCGCGTTCTTGAATGCTGACGACATCGTGTCCGAGGCGCCGAAGTTGCTCGACGACGGGAAAGGGAAAGTTCTCGTTGGAATAGAGGCGGGCCACCGCTAATCCTCTTCGTTTTCGCGGATCTGTTTTTCGATCTCATCGCGATGACTGTCCGTGTAGGTCCATGCTTGCACGAGATCGACCGCGCGAAGGGTCGGATAGCTGCGCAGAATCTCGCATTCCGAGACGCCGAGTTGACGAATGCGTTCGAGAGTCCAAACCGGGATGCGCGTACGAATGATACGCGCCACGCCGCCGCAAACGCCCGGAGTCTGCACGATGTTGGTCAACCACGGTAATCCGTTTCCCGGCGGCGAGAGAAATTTTTCCGCGAGCTTTGCAAGCACTTCGTCACGCTCGATGGGATCGAGTTTGTCGATTTGATCAAGCATTTCGGCCACGTGCGACATCGCAATTCCTCGCCTTGGTTCGATCCATCCTATCACAACCCCGGCCTATGTCATCTCCAGCAACTTCAATCTTACCGCGTTCAGCGCCATCTTCGCGGTACGGCTCTGCACTTCAACACGCGTGCCGGCCCAGCTGAACGGCATCGACGTCACGCCGCCATTCCAGGCCAGGCCGACGTACACGTGACCGACGGGCTTCTCGGGTGTCCCTCCGCTGGGCCCCGCGATGCCGGTCGTGCTGACGGCGAGATCCGTCTTCAATCGTTCACGGCAACCGACGGCCATCGCCTCCGCTACAGGGGCGCTGACCGCGCCGTGGATGTCGAGCAATTCTTGCGGCACGCCGAGCAGTTCGTGTTTGATGCGGTTGTCGTACGCCACGATGCCGCCGCGCAGCCAGGCGCTTGCGCCGGGGACCTGTGCCAGACGATGCGCGACGAGGCCGGCGGTGATGCTCTCGGCGGTCGCCAGCGTCTTGCGTTTGTCGTCGAGCAGGCGCAACACCGCGTGTTGAAGCTCCTCGTCGTCCACGCCAAAAACGAATTTGCCCAAGCGCTCGCGGATCGTAGTTTCCACCGGCGCGATCTGCGCCTGCGCCTCCAGCAGCGACGGCGCACGGGCGAAAATGCGCAGCGAGATCGTCGCGTCGCTGGCGGTGATGCCGACTTCGGGGACGAAGCCGCGCCGCGTCAGGTCGAAGAGCTTCTCCTCGATGTGTGATTCGCCGCTGCCGAAGGTGTTGATCTTGCGCTGCATCTGCACGCCGCCGCCGAGACCGAGCTTCAAGAGGCGCGGTTTCACTTGCTCGTTGTACATGGCGAACATCTCGGACGGGACGCCGGGCATCGCGAAAACGATTGCCGCTTGCGGTTTGGCAGAACCTCCTGCCAAGCCGCAAGCGGCAGGAATCGCGATGCAAAACCCCGGTGCTGTCCCGAATGGATTCGGGATCACTTCGGCCCCCGCGGGGAGGTACGCCTGGACGCGGTTGCGGTCGGGCATCGGGCGTTTGCGTTTCGCGAAGAGCTGTTGGATGTGCTCGAAAGACGGCTCGTCGAAAACGAGCTCGACGCCGGCGACCTTGGCGACAACTTCGCGCGTCAGGTCGTCGAGCGTTGGGCCCAACCCGCCCGTGGCGAGCACAAGCTGGGCGCGCTGCGTGGCGACGCGGAAGGCGGCGATGTTGTCGTCGAGATCGTCGGCAATCGTCGTATGCCACTGGACGGGAATACCGATCTCCGCCAGGCGCAGGCTGAGCCATTGACTGTTGGTGTCGAGATTTTGGCCCGTGGTGAGTTCGGTGCCGATGGAAAGGATTTCGCACTTCATAAAAGGATGAAGGATGAAGGATGAAGGATGAAAGAACGCCAACTGCATTCTATTCATCCTTCATCCTTCATCCTTCATCCTTTTTCAGCGCGGAGCGAGCACGATGTCGAACACGCCCGTCTTGTACGTCCCCGTCGGGATGCGAACCTCGCGCAGGTCGATGATCAGCGATGGGCGGATGAACTGGTCCTCGCGCTGGTGCATGTCGCCGCGGAAGTAGAGCTGCGTGACGAGTGGGCGATAGTCGGCGTGGCGCACCCAGTAATGGATGTGGGCCGGACGCCAGGCACGCGGGCCTATTTGATAGGGGCCGGGGTGGATCGTCTCGTATTCGTAGTAGCCGTTCTCGTCGGTCATGATGCGCGCGCGGTTGACGAACAGATTGGCGGCCGGCGGTTGGTCGTCGTTGTCGTAACGGCCTTGGGCGTTGGCTTGCCAGATGTCGATGATCGTGTTCGCCAGGGCGCGGCGTGTGTTCTGGCCCCACACGCGCCCCTTGATGACCATCACCGTCCCCGGTTCGAGCGGCGGCGTGATCTTCGCGCGGAAAGGAACGTTCGGGCGATGATACGGCCCAAGGATGTTGACTTCAGTGAGCCGAGCGTTGGCGGCAGGTTGCTGGGCCGCGGGAATCGCCAACTCGCGGAGGCGCGTGGCGGTGAGCTCGGTGGGTGCCGGTTGCGGCGGCGTCTGGGTGACAAAATTACCGTAAGAGCCGAGGTCGCCCGAAGTTTCAGTTGCAATCGCCAGGCTCGGCAAGAGTAAGCCGCCAGCGGTGATGCCAAGACCGGCGTCGAGGAAGCGGCGTCGTGAGAGGTCGGGCATGGGGGGGCCTTTCGTGTGACGGGCGATGCGAGTCCCTTCGTTTCGTGGCGCCAAGATCGGAACCTTGTCACCACGGGATATCAATACCCCAAATCGTGCAGGCGACGCAAGATCGCTCCGTATTGCGGGGCCCGGTCGCGCCAGATACCGCGGAAGTGGTGGATCGGATTGAACCAGTTGACGAGCATGACGTGATCGCCTTCCCAAACGTCGCAAATCTCGCCGTACTGGGCGGACGCGATCGAGACGATGCCGTCGTTGTCCCCTTCGTGCCGGGCGACGATGCTGAACGGCAACAACCATTCGGGATGAAGGATATTGCCGTCGTGCTTGCCGGACACGGAAAAATACCTGACCGTGGGCACATCGACGGCCTTCTCGTTGAACGCTTTGCAGTTTGGCCGGGTGAGATCGTAGAAAGCCTGGTAGGGCATGCCGAGCGTGTCCAGGCAAGGCTTGAGCAGGCGTTCGAAGCGTTCGACGCCCCAGTCGGCGAAGCTGGTCCCCTTGTGCGGCGTGCCGAGCGTGGTGAGGGTCAGCACCTTTGGGCCCATGTCGAGGCATGAAGTCATGTAGCGTGCGTCGAGGCCCCCCATCGAGTGGGCGATGATGTGGACCGGCTCGGTCGGCGAGTGCGCGACGATGAAGTCCTTGAGTTGTTTGGCCCGGTCCGCGATACCGCCGGTCGGCGAGAGGGTCGGGATCAAGACGCGATTACCCGCCGCGGTGATGATGGGCGGGATGCCGCGAAAGTAATCCAACAGTGTGACGCCGGCGACCTGGACTTTGTTGAAGCCCATGAGGCCGTGCACGAGGACGATCGGGGCGCGCAGCTTGGGAATAATCATGATATTTATCGTAATCGGAATCCACGCTCCATGCAAGCCGCTTGTCATTTTGCGTTTACGGTGCAGCGTCGAGCCTCTCGGCGCTGCACTGCGAACGCTCAACAAACGCGGGCAAATGATGCTTGTCGATTCCGCGCCATCTCGGAGAATAACCCTCATTGCGAACGACTTCCATTGCCCGAGGAACTCCCCATGCCACTCACGAAAGCGGATGCAGGAAAAACACGTATCGGCTGGATCGGCACCGGCGTCATGGGACGCTGGATGTGCGGCCATGCCATGAGCAAGGGCTTCAAGGCGACCATCTACAATCGCTCGAAAGACAAGCCCGACGTCAAGGCTCTGCTCGATCAAGGCGCAAAGTGGGCCGACACGCCCAGGGCCGTCGCCGAGCAGAGCGACGTCGTCTTCGCCATCGTCGGCTTCCCGAAAGACGTGCGCGAGGTATTCCTCGGCTCACAGGGCGCCCTCGCCGGCTCCAAGGGCGGGACCATCCTCGTTGATATGACAACGAGCGAGCCGACTCTCGCTCGCGAAATCTATGACGCCGCCAAGGTCAAGGGCGTCTACAGCCTCGACGCTCCCGTCTCCGGCGGCGACGTCGGCGCCAAGAACGCGGCCCTCTCCATCATGATCGGGGGGGACAAGGATGTCGTCGATGCTGTCAGCCCCATTTTCGAGTGCATGGGCAAGACCATCATCCATCAGGGGGCAGCTGGTTCGGGGCAACACACCAAGATGGTCAATCAAATCCTGATCGCGTCGAACATGGTCGCCGTTTGCGAGGGCCTGCTTTACGGCTACAAGGCGGGTCTCGATCTCGAAACCGTCTTCAAGTCGGTCTCCGTCGGCGCCGCGGGCAGCAAGGCGCTGGAAGTGCTTGGCCCGCGCATCATGGCTCGGAATTTCGAGCCCGGTTTTTACGTCGAACACTTCATCAAGGACATGGGCATCGCGCTCGACGAATCGAAAAAGATGGGCATTGCCATGCCGGGCCTGGCGCTCGCGCATCAACTCTACATCGCCTTGCAAGCGCAAGGTTATGGCCGCAAGGGAACGCAGGCGTTGATGCTCGCCCTCGAGCACGTCTCAAATGTGAAACGCTAAACGGGCTACGGATTCGCGGCGGGCTTCATGCGCTTGGCGTGGAAATGCCGGTTGAACGTTTCCGGATCGAATGGATCGGCCACGGCGTCGGGGAGCTGAGCCTGCGTCTGTGTCACGGTAGCGGGGAGCGGCCGCGGCGCGGCGGCTGGCTCCTTGGCCTGCGAGGCGATTTCCAGCGTTGGCTGCTCGGTGAGCGGCGGCGCGGGGTCGGGTCCTTCCTGAATCGGCGGCGCCGACACGGGCTTCAATTCTCGAGATTGCGGTTTCAGCGGTGGATTCCGGATTGTGAGTTCGGGTTGCATTTCCGGTTTCGCGACCGTCATGGCTTTCTTGTTGACGGCCCGGTAGTCCTTGAGCTGCGGATTCGTGGCGATCGTTTGCTCGATCCAGTGATGAATCGTCTGCAAAGCCTTGGCGTCGCGGCCTGGGATGGGCGCGGCCTGTTCGCCTCCGTGCCGCGTGATTGCGCGAACTAACAGCGGGCTGATTCGGGGATGATCGAGGTCGATCTGTTCGAGCACCGCGGCAAGGTTGCGCTGCGTCGCAGCCTTCGATCCCGCCTCCGCGACGCGCTCCAGCGTGAACTTCCCGACGTAGCCATTCGCGTGGCACGACGCGCAGGTGTTCATCAAAATGGGCTGTACGTACGTCGTGAACTTGATCAACGTGTCCGAGGTTACATCCACCGTCGGCGTCGGCTCAAACGTCTTCCGTGGCGAGGACGCCGGCGCTGTTCGCTTTGGTTCGGGCGGCAGGTTCTTGGCGCGTTCGAGCATCATCACCAGTTGTTTAGCATCGCCGTGATCTGGCTGAAGCGCCAGCGCTTTGCGGGCCTGCTCCAGTGCCTTGTCGGTGAGCCGATACAGCTGGCACCAGCGTGCCAGCTTGACGCGATCGCCGGCGTCGTTGGGCTTGATCAATGTCTGCACGAAAAGGAATGCGTCGTCCCAGTCGGCGCACAACCTGGCCGATTTCTCGGCGGCGACCCAGACTTCTCCAGTGCCGCTGCGGACGCGCATTTGGGCGCCGAGGCGCTCGATCTCCCCTTCCATCGCGTGGCCGTTCTTCAGGAGCAATACGGTCCCCTTGGCGCGCTCCGGCACAAAGTCCTGGGCACGCAGCAGGAGCACCATGCCGACAAAGAATGCCGTCCCGATCAGGAATCGCAAGAGAATCTTCATGATGGAAGGAGCGTATAGATGAAGAGTCTGGATCGGTCAAGCCCAAGTGCCTTCGTTAAACGTTCGCGAGGCGCCTAGCGAACGCTAAACAAATACGGCCGATTCAATCCGGCTCCAGCTCGATTTCCTGCGACGGAACATGATCGCTGCGAACCAGATACACGCCGATCAGGACGATCGCGATGCCGATGAGCAAGGCCACGCTCACGTGCGTCTCGTTCATGACCCAGCCGATGAAGACGGCGATGATCGGATTGACGTAAGCGTAGGTGCCAACCTTGGCGGCAGAGACGTGGCCCAGCAGCCAGTTGAAGGCGACGAAGCCGGTGAGAGAGCCGACCACGAGCAGATAAGCGAATGCCATGATCGAGCGGTCGTCGATCTTCGCGATCAATATGGGCCATTCCCCGAGCGCGGTGCCGAGCGCAGTCTGAAAGATGCCGCCCAGGATCATCTGATAGCCCGCCGAGGTGAGATGCGAAAGCTGGACAGCCAGGTGGCGCGAGAGCAGCGAACCGATCGCCCACGAGGCGGCGGAACCGAGTACGAAGAGGAAATGGTAATCCTTGACGAAGTCGAATCCGCCCTGAAGCTGCGGCATCATGGTGACGACGATGCCGGCGAACCCGACGACGAGACCCAACCAGCCGCGCAGGCTCAAACGTTCACCGCCTGGCCAGGCCATGCCGAATAGGCCGATCCACAGAGGCGTCGTCGCGATCAGGATGGCCGCCACGCCGCTCGCCACTTCACGCTGGCCGAGGTTGATGAGCCAGTTGCCCAGGAGAAAGTAAAACGCGGCGATGGGGACCAGGCGCAAGCACTCCTCGGCGCCGATGCGCACGGACTGGCCGCGGCACGCCTGACAAAGCAAGAGAATTGCCCCCGCCAGCAAAAGGCGCGTGCCGCCGAACAGCGCCGGCGGCATCTTCGCGTTCTGCATGGCGTAGCCGGTCACGTAATAGGTCGTGCCCCAGGAAAGATAGATCAGCAGAAATGCCGTCGCCACGCCCAAAGGTGACGGCGGCTCCAGGTGCGGGGGGTCGTTGGCAGCTTCGGTCATAGATGCATATTATACGCCGCTTCGCGTTTAGCGCTCGCAGTCATTCGCCGCGGCTCACTGCCTCACGACTTTTGCAGGCGAGCGCTAATGAAACGGCAATTCTTGAGGAGCCTCTTGACGTTCCTGTTCACGGCGATTACCTTGCACGCGTTAGCTTAAACTATCGTAACCGTTCACCTCCCCTCTCCCCCTGTACTCAGGGGGAGAGGGGTCGGGGTGAGGGGGAAGAACAGACAGTTGCACGACGCTCCAACCCCTCACCCCCCAGCCCCTCTCCCCTGAGTACAGGGGAGAGGGGTGAACGGCTACCAACTATCTTCTTCCGAGATGGAGCCGCGTGTGGATTTCCTACTTGAAAACTGGTGGGTCGGGCTGCTCGGCGCCGTGATCCTCCTCGCCGTGCTGGCGTCGATCTTTCGCCACGCGTTCCTGGTGCGGCTGCCGATCTGGATCCTGACGCACACGATCTACCGTGCCCGCGCTCATGGCGTGCAGAATGTTCCGGAAACGGGACCAGCCTTGCTTGTGTCGAATCACGTCAGCTACCTCGACGCCTTCTTGATTCTCGCTGTCGCGAAACGCCCGGTGCGCTTCCTTATTTGGGCGCCGTTCCTCGGCATACCGGGACTACGCGTCATTCTGCGGCTTATGAACGTCATCCCGATCCAGGGAACGGCTGGGCCGCGCGCCATTATTCAGGCGCTACGGGCCGCGAGCGAAGCGCTGACGAACGGAGAGGTCGTGTGTATCTTCGCGGAGGGAGGCATCACGCGGACCGGGTTCATCCTGCCCTTTCAGCGCGGCTTCGAGCAGATCGTCAAGAAACAGCCCGCGCCGATCATTCCGATCTGCATCGACCACGTCTGGGGGAGCATCTTCAGCTTCCAGGGAGGCAAGTTCTTCTGGAAGCTGCCGCAGCGGATTCCCTACCTCGTGTACGTGAACGTCGGCCAGCCGCTGCCGCCGACTGCGGACGTCTTCACCGTCCGGCAGGCGATCCAGCGGCTCTCCGCGGAATCAGCCGTCCGACGCAACAAGGTGCGCAAACCGGTGCACCGGACATTCGTGCGCATGGCGGTCGCGCATCCTTTGCGCTCCTGCATCCTCGACGCCAACGCCGCCAAGCCCGAACTCAAGTACGGCGAGGTGCTCGTCGGCGTCAAGGTGCTGCTCAAGCGTCTGAAGCCGTTGCTCGGCGATGACGCCATGGTCGGCGTCTGGCTGCCTCCCGGCGCCGGCTCGGCCATGGCGAACATCATTCTCGCCTGCCTCGGCAAAACGTCGGTCAATCTCAACTACACCTCGGCGCCGAACCTCGTCCAGTCGGCGATCAAGCAGTGCAACATCAAGAAGGTCCTTTCCTCGAAACTGTTCACGCACAAGGTCCCGCTCGATCCGGGGCCTGGCGTCGAATTCATTAACCTCGAAGACTTCCGCAAGGACATCACCACGACCGAACGCGTCCTCGCGCTGCTGGGTATCTGGCTCATCCCCGGCTGGATCCACGAATACTGGCTGATGGGCCTCGGCGGACACAAGATTGATGACCTCTGCACGATCATCTTCTCCAGCGGCTCGACGGGCGATCCCAAGGGCGTCATGCTCACGCACGGCAACGTCGCCGCCAATGCGGAATCGACCATTCAAGCGATCGATCCCCAGCATACCGATCGGCTGCTGGGCATCTTGCCGTTCTTTCACAGCTTCGGCTACACGGTGACGCTGTGGGTCCCGCTGCAAGTCGGCGCTTCGATGGTGTATCATGCCAATCCGCTGCAACAGCGCGAGGTCGGCGAACTGTGCAAGAAGAACCAGTGTACAATCTTCCTGGCGACGCCGACGTTCCTGCGCGGCTACTTGCGCCGCTGTGAGCCGGACGATTTCAAATCGCTGCGGATTCTCGTGTGTGGCGCGGAGAAAATGCCGCCGACGCTGGCGCAGGAGTTCAAGCAGAAATTCAGCGTCGAGCCGATGGAGGGCTACGGTTGCACGGAGCTCTCGCCGGTCGCCTGCGTCAACGTGCCGAACTTCGAGGAAGGCAACGTCAGGCAAACCGGCAACAAGCCCGGCACAATCGGGCAGCCGATCCCCGGCGTCGCGGCCCGCATCGTCGATCGCGTGTCGATGCAGGATCTCCCGCAGGGTAAGGAGGGGCTTCTGCTCATGTCTGGCGCCAACGTCATGAAAGGCTACCTGGGCCGCGACGATCTGACGCAGAAAAAAGTCGTCGCTGGCGGCTGGTACATCACGGGCGATCTGGCGTTCATCGACGAGGACGGCTTCATCACAATCACCGGCCGCGAGGAACGCTTCGCGAAAATCGGCGGCGAGATGGTGCCTCTGGAGAAAGTCGAGGACGAGATCCATCTGATCATGAAGACGAACGACAAAATCTGTGCCGTCACCGCGATCACCGACGCGAAGAAGGGAGAGCGCATCATCGTCCTGCACCTGGCCATGACGGAGACGAACCCGAAGGACGTGTGGAAACAACTCAACGAACGCGGGTTGCCGAACATCTACGTGCCGAGCCAGCGTGATTTCTTTCAGGTGGCGGAGCTGCCGATTTTGGGTTCGGGCAAGCTCGATCTGAAAAAGTGCAAGCAAATGGCGCAAGAGGTCGCGGGGGCGGGCGAATAATCACACCTATCTTCGTTTTGCGCTCGCGTGGCGTCATGCAAGCGCTAAACGAATACATCATTATCATGTCCCTCGAACATTGCCGCGTCGTTCTGATCGAGACGCATTATCCCGGTAACCTCGGCGCCACGGCGCGCGTCATGCGCAACTTCGGGTTGCGCGATCTTGTCTTGGTTTCGCCCATCGCCGATCGCAATGAGCGCAACGCCCGGCAGATGTCCACGCATGGCGAGTCGATCCTCACCAACGCGCGCATCGTCACGAACTTGAGCGAGGCGATCAACGATTGCGTGCTCGTCGTCGGCACTTCAGGCAAGAGCGGCGGGCTGTATCGGCAACAAAACATGGGCACGCCGCCCGAAATCATGCCGCGCGTGGTCGAGACGCTCGCGCAGGATCTGCCGGCGGCGATCCTGTTTGGGCCGGAGCCGAATGGGCTGTCGAACGAGATCGTTACGCGCTGCCATTATTTGATTCGCATTCCGACGGCGGACGAGTATGCGTCGCTCAATCTGGCGCAGGCGGTGGCGGTTTGCCTGTATGAACTGCATACGGCCATGTTAGCCGGACGCGCAAGCGACGGATTGGC
>SYHD01000046.1 GCA_005799265.1 Planctomycetia bacterium
ATCATGGTCGGAGAAATTCGAGATCGCGAAACAGCAGAGATTGCCGTCCAGGCGGCTCTCACCGGACACTTGGTGTTCAGCACGCTGCATACCAACGACGCGCCGGGCACGATCACGCGTCTGCGCGACATGGGATTGGAGACCTTCCTCTTGACCGCCTGCGTCGAAGGCATTCTCGCCCAGCGCCTCGTGCGCAAGATCTGTGAGGATTGCCGTACCGAGTTTGATCCCAGCGACGAGATGCTCATGGAGCTTGGACTGAGACGCGCCGATGTTCCCGCGGGCAAAAAGTTCTTCTACGGCAAGGGCTGTGATCGCTGCAACAACACGGGTAGCAAGGGGCGCATGGCCATTCACGAGCTGGTGGTCATGAACGACGACTTGCGCGACATGATCAGCGCCGGCGCCTCGACCGATCAACTGCGCGAAACGTGCCGCAAACACGGCATGGTTACGCTGCGCGAGGCCGGCCTGAACGCGATTTTCAACGGTAAGGTGACCATCGAGGAAATCGCACGCGAGACGTCGACGGAAGATGATTAGAGTAGCTATCAGCCGTCAGCTATCAGTCGGACAGGAATGCTTCCGGACAGCCGACAGCTTACTGTGACCTTGGACCGCATTCTCCTTCCTAGCAGGAGTACTTATCATGCCGACCTATCAATACGAAGCGATGGACACCACCGGCGGCGAGGTGAAGGACACCATCGACGCTCCGACCGAGGAAGAAGCGCAGCAGAAGATCCGGTCGCTGGGCTACTTCGTCACCAAGCTGACCCAAGTCGAAGGCAAGAAAAAAAAGGACAAGAAGAAGGCCGCCGTTGCCGCCAAGGACAAGAACAAGAAGGGCAAGGCGATGATCCTGGGCGGCTGCAACCTGAGGCAGCTCGTGCTCTTCACCCGGCAATTCTCCATCCTTCAAGACGCGGGTCTGCCGGTGTTACGCAGCTTGAAAATCCTCGAAGGACAGATGAAGGCGGGCGTTCTCAAGAATACGCTGATCGACGTCGTCGATGACGTGGAATCGGGGAACACGCTCTCGGAGGCTTTCGGCAAACATCCGCGCTGCTTCGATCGGCTCTACGTCAACATGATCCGCGCAGGCGAGGCCGGCGGCGCCCTCGAAGTCATCTTGCGACGCCTCGCCGAGTTCAAAGAGAAAGCCGCCAGCCTGGCACGCCGGATCAAGGGCGCCATGATCTATCCTCTCGTTGTAATCGGCGTCGCGGTGGCCATCTTGGGGTTCATCATGATTTTCATCATCCCCAAGTTCGAGAAAATCTTCATGGAATTCAAGTTGAAGTTGCCGTACGTCACGGAAGTTCTCATCACCATGTCGCGAATGACCGTGGTCTACTGGTACGTCACGCCCGTGATCCCCGTATTCATCATCGTCACGCTGAAGTTGATACGCATGAATCGATCGGGGGCGTTCATTCTCGACAAGATCAAGCTGAAGCTCCCCGTGTCCGGACAGATCGTCGAGAAATCGATCGTCGCCCGCACCACGCGCACCCTGGGCACGTTGATCAGCTCCGGCGTGCCCATTTTGGAGGCGCTGTCGATCGTGCGCGAGACCGCCATGAACCTGGTGTTCGAGGACATGTTTCAGCGCGTCTACGAATCGATCCGCGAAGGCGAGACGATCGCCAGTCCGCTGCGCGACTGCAAACTGGTGGACGACATGGTCGTGAACATGATCGACGTCGGCGAGGAAACGGGCGATCTCGACACCATGCTCAACAAGGTCGCCGACGTTTATGACGAGGAAGTCGACGTGCTCGTCGAATCCTTGATCAGCTTGCTGGAGCCGCTCATGATCGTCGTCCTCGGCTTGATCGTCGGCACGATCGTCGTCGCCTTGTTCATGCCGATGGTGGGTCTTTTGGACGCCCTGTCCGGCGGTTAGCAACGGACCGCGGCGCCAGCGTCGCGCGGGCGCTGAGTCTGGAGATCATGCAAGCGTGACGCTTGCACCACGGAAAATGCCGTGCGCGCTCGTTCTCCCCGTCTTCGGGCGGGCGCACATCGGCAGGCTTGCGTCTCGTCATTCTCTAGCCCGGCGAGGGAGTCAGCGGTGAACAGCACATGTCCCAACAACGTCCGCCGTCTCGGGTTCACGTTGATCGAGGTGCTCGTCGTAATCGCCATCATCGCGATCCTGGCGGCGCTGTTCATGGGAGGCGTGATGGTCTTCCTGAGAAAAGGGCCGGAGATGAAGACGCGCAATGACATCGCGCAACTCTCGATTGCGCTGGATAAGTTCTACGGTGAACATAAACGCTACCCGCCTCACCAGATTCGTCTGCGCGCGAACATGGATGACTATGCGCGGGCGGTTGACACGCTCGATATGGAATCCGTCGGTTGGATCAACACCTTTTGGCCGCACCTGCGCGGCGTCACGAACATCCCGTGGGCCGGCGCGACGGCCATGCCGGCGTCGGGCGTGGTGCTTGACGGCGATCAGTGCCTGGTATTCTTCCTCGGCGGTCCACCGGTCGGCGGCGGGCTACCGGGTCTCCAGGGCTTCTCGACCAATCCGCTAAACCCGGCTGATTCCACCACGGCCGACCGGAAAAAATTCTTCGACTTTGAAGTTGCTCGTCTGGCCAATCGCGCCGGCAACCCGTTCCCGTCGTATCTCGATGGTTGGGGAAAGATGCCCTATATGTATTTCAGCTCGGGGAAACGGGCCGATGGTTATTTCAATTGGCCACAAAACACCACGGGAATCGCCCCCTACTATTCGAAGGCGCCGGCAGTGCCCCTTGCGGCCCCGACGGGTTATTACCATCCGACGAAGTTTCAGCTGATCTCGGCGGGGCTGAATGAGGCATTCGGCCCGGGCGGATTTTGGACGCCGGCCACCGCAACCAGTATTGCCGCACCAGGCCGAGATGACTTCTCCAATTTCCACGAAAAGCCCCTGGGCATTCCGTGAGGTGTTTATTCATGGTCGCGCAAACTCGTAACGCTCGCTCTGCTTTCACGCTCACTGAGATAGTCGTGGTGATTGCGATCATCGCGTTTCTGTCGTCCCTGGCGACCTGGGGCGTGTTCGCGATGATCGGCGGCCAGTATCGGCGCAACACCGAAACGACGTTGCGCGTTCTCAAGAAGCTGATGCAGACCCGCTGGGACGCCGTGATCGCCGACGCCAAGAGGGAGACTCCCTCGCCCCAGGCCTTCGCGCTGGCGGGGTTCGATACCGAACGCGCCCGCATTATCTGGATCAAGCTGCGGCTGATGGAAGCATTCCCGATGCAGTATGCCGAGGTTCAGCCCGCGATACAGCCCGCGATACCAACCAATCCACCCGCGATGACGACGCTCGAGTACTTCATCCCGCCCAATCAGCGCAAGCCGTACTTCAATCGCTATCGCGAGACGCTGATGCCCGGCGGCGTGCGCATGCCCGGCGGCGCGCCCGGGGAATCGTCCGCCTGCTTGCTCATGGCGTTACGCGCGCAACTAGCCGACGGTGTCGCCATCGACGATCAGATCAAGTACGCGATCACGAATACCGACGGAACCAACCAAATCAACACGCTCATCGACGGCTGGGGCAAACCGCTGGCGTTCTTCCGGTTCGCCTGGAACGACCCGAAATTGCAGGCGAGCGCCCCCGTCAACTCGAAGCCTCGGGTTGCCGATCCGATCGACGACGACGGCAGGCTGATTGCGCCGAACTGGTACAGCGAACCGCTTTTCCCGCAGGTGACTGCGACCCGTCGGCAAATTTTCGAGGCGCAGATACACTGGGTTTCGGTGCCGCAGGCGCCGGCCCCGCCCCCGCCCCCGCTCCCGCCCTTGCCGCCCCCGCCTGTCTACGTGCCCCCGCGAGGACTGTATGTGATACCCGTCATTGCCTCGGCCGGGCGCGACGGACTCATGCAGTTGAATGCGGATCTCAGCTCGGCCGGCGCCGGTAGCGCGGACAATATCTTGAGCTTTCAGTTGGGAGGGAATTGACATGAACTCTCACACGCAAGCGCGCCACGGCTTCACGCTCATCGAACTGCTGGTTGTGATGACGTTGATGGCCGTCCTGGCGGCACTGATGATCGGCTTCATTCCGAACGCGGCCTCCTCGGCGCGCGAGTCGCGCGCGGGACTGCAATTACAGAGCTGGCTCAACATCGCCAAGCAGCGTGCCTTGCGCGATCAGGCGCCGCGCGGCTTGCGGCTTAACGTTGCTGCGAGCGGCGTGCTCATCCGCAGCGTCACCGTCCCCAACGCCGTCGTCGATTGTCAGTACATCGAGGTTCCGGATGATCTTCCCACCACCGCCGGTCCCATGGTCGAGCGTGTGAACATACCGGCGCTGGTCGGCGGTTACAACCGCAACAATGCGCTCCAAATCATCGGCCTCGATTTGCAGAACGGATACTCGACCGATGCGATCGATGAGCCGTATTGGGCGGTGCAACCGGGAGACACGATCGAGGTGGCCGGCACTGGGTTGATGTATCGAATAAGACAAGTCGGTATTCAACCCATCGACCCACTCACTAGGTTGCCGGCGATCGATCCAAGCACTGGGAAGCCATTTATCGGCCGCAATTACATTGGGATTCAACCGGATTTGCCCCCGTGGGTCCTTCAGAGCCGCCCAACCATGAACTTTCGCATCGTGCGCGCCCCGCGTCCGGTTGGGGACGAGATCCTGAAGATGCCCGCGGATACGGTGATCGACATCGCCACGAATGTCAGGTTCCTTAACCCGTTGCCGCCGAGCGACCGATTCGCGACGCCGCCCAGGTACTATGACATCCTGTTCGCGCCGACAGGAGCGGTGATATCGCCCGGGCTGGCGTCGGACAAGATTCATTTGTGGGTGCGTGCCCCGAATGCGGACGACGGCGTTGGCGGGACTGATCCATTCCGCGGCGATCCGACTCTGATTTCGATCTTCGCGCGCACCGGCTTCGTGGGAGCGTTTCCCCCCGCGCAGCCGCCGGTCGCCAATCCGTACCTGCTCGTGCAATGATCGTCGCTAGCGGGTTAGCGCTCGCCGCCGAACGCCAAACCGCGAGACGCGGGAAAATCTCCCCTCTCCCCCTGTACTCAGGGGGAGAGGGGTTGGGGGTGAGGGGGCGGTACATGCAACGGCAACGTGCCACGGTGCACTGGCCTGAGAGTTAGATTCCTGGCGATTCGTCCTCCTCACCCCCGCCCCCTCTCCCCCTGAGTACAGGGGGAGAGGGGAGTAATACGATTGCCGAACGCCAAGCTGCGGGCGGCAGGAGTCCTCGTTATGACGCGCCGCTCTGGTATGACGCTGGTCGAAGTGCTGGTCGCCATCTTCATCATGGGCATCGGCCTGGTCGCGCTGTTGACGTTGTTCCCTATCGGCATCCTGCGCATCGCCCAGTCCATCCGCGACGACAAATGCGTGTCTTGCGTCATCAACGCTCATGCGCTCGCGCAGGTCCATGACGTGCGCAACGACATTGACGTCGTCTCCGAAATGTCCGTGCCGGCCTATGCGTATGACCCGCTCAATCCGCTGCCCGATCTCTTTGTCAATCCGTATCCCAAGGATTTGGCGGGCAAGGCCATGCTGGTGGACGCGGACCCGTTCGGCGCGAGCTACCCGATCCTTGCCGACCCGGTCGGGTTCTTTTCCACGGGAGGCGCCGCGCAACATTGGGTAGGCGGCGCGCCGGGCTTCCTGCGTCGGCGCCCCGTTGAGTTCACGCGGCGTGGGGCTTTGGCCCCAGCCGATGTCTTGAAAAACGTGCAGCGCAACTTCACGCTCTGGGATGACGCGAGCTTTGATAACGGCGATCCGCTGGCCGGCGCGGCACCGGGCACGCCGACGATTTTGGCGGCGACTGTCCCGCCGACCATCGCCCGCAATTCGCGCTTCTCGTGGGCGTACGTCTTTCACCGGCCGCAGACGCAAGATCGCTCCATTGTCGATTGCTCGGTTGTGGTATTCGATACCCGTCCCTTGGGGCTGACCGGGACTCTGACCCTCGCGGAGTACGTGTACCCGAATGTGACGTACTTCGACCCCGTCAAGAATACGATCCTGATCGAGTATTCGAGCACCATCGTGCCGCCGGTTGTGCCGCCGCCGGTCCGGCCCGGCAACTGGATCATGGATGCGTCGCCCTATCTCTCATCCCCGACGACCGGCTCCGCGCATGCGTACTTCTATCGCGTCGTGGCGGCGGACGATTTGGTGATTGGCACGCGGCAGTTCGCTCGCTACGAGGTGCAAACGCCGTTGCGAGGATTCACCACGGGCTTCACGCCGGTGATTGATCCGACCGACACCAGCGTCACCCCCGTGCCGAGCGTCTATCAAGGCACGGCGATCGTTTTTGAAGGCATCGCGGAAGTTTTCGAGAAGGGGCCAGTGCGGCTGCCGTAGGTATTTCTCCCCTCTCCCAGAGGGAGAGGGGAGCCAGGAGTTTTCCATGCAAGCGCGTTCACGCAGCGGCTTCACGCTGATCGAATTGATGGTGGCGATGGCGTTGACCTTGCTCATCATGGTCATCCTGACGCAGGCGTTCTCGATCGCGCTGGAGACGTTTGCGACCGCGAAGGGGATCGGCGACCTGACGCACAATCTGCGCGTCGCCACGGTCAACTTGCGCGACGATGTGATGCAGGATCACTTCGAGGGTAAACGCCGGTTGAGCGACGTGACGCTGACGGGCGGCTCGCAACTGGTCGCCGAGAAGCCGCAGGCCGGGTTTTTCGCGATTCTCCAGGGCTCGCCGTCGCTGCTGGAGGGCTACGATCAAAACTATCTGCCTTCGTATCGGGCGGTCGATCACGTTCTCTACATGACGGTGAAACGCCGGGGCAATCGCGCGGAGAATTTCTTCTACACATCACTCACTGCGGCAACGCCGGCGGACCCACGAGCACTCGATGCTTTTTTTCTGGCGCAACAGGGAAATTCGGGGATGAGCGCCAGCACGCCGCCCTATTCCATCGGCATCGGCAGTACGGCCGGCTACTTTAGCAGTCAGTGGGCGGAGGTGATGTACTATCTCGTGCGCACCGGCTCGACGGAGCAGCCGAACAATCCGACGGCGACGGTGGGCACGCCGACGTTCGCGCTCATGCGTGCGGAATTCGTGATGGTGCCGAGCGAGCGCAACGTGCCGACGGGGATTCCGATCGCATCGAGCCCGATGTTCCCGACGATTGCGTGCAATCCCGGCGCCGTGGACGTGGAGATCTTCTCGCCAGCCGACTCAGCCGCTGCGGCGAGTCAGCGCGTGGTGCCGACGCAGTTTGCGGCGGCGCCGGCTGTCTCGCCGATGTTATCGATCCAGCCCGACGGCACGCCGAATCTGCTTTTCCCCTATGCGAGGGTCGCGCCGGCGTCCACGCTGGTGTTGCCCAACTTGATCTCGTTCCAGATACAGATCATGCCGACCGGCACGGCGGTCCCCGCGTTCGTCGATGTTCCCGGCGGCGTTTACGATACGGCGCTCATCAACGCGCCGGGTTACAGGAACAATTTCGGCTTGCGCGCGATCCAGATCACCCTGCGCGTCTGGGACCCGAAGACGCGGCAGACGCGGCAGATTACGGTCGTTCAGGACATGTGATTCCTATCGCTTGCGGTTTCGCGCGCTGCGAGCGCGCGAAACCGCAAGCGATGATCAGGAGCACCTCATCATGCGACACCTCCATTCTTCCCACGCAAATTCACGGCGGGGCGTTGTCCTTCTGGTCGTCATGGTCATGTTGTCCTTGTTCGCCAGCGTCGCGCTCAGCTTCGTCTTTTACGCGGACGCGGCCGCCGTCGCTTCGAGATTGAACCGCGACGCGCAAAACAGAAATCAGGCCGACGTCGATCCGGAATTGCTTGCCAATTATTTCATGAGCCAACTGCTCTACGACACCGACAATCCGTACTCGGCCATGCGCGGCTGGAGTATGGCCCGCTCCATGTACGGCTACAATCCCGAGGCGCTCAATTACGTTCCGTTCAACGGCATGAGCCGCGACATCCTGCGTTTCAACGATCCAGCGCTCGGCATCGATCATTTCAATGCCGTCAATTATCAATGGTTCTCCGACAGTGCCACGTACCCCCGCATTCCGGAGTATTTCGGCAAGGCCGCCGCGATCACGCCGACCGGGGCGACGCAGGCGGGCAATGCGGTAACGATCACGACCGCTCAGGCGCATGGCTTGATCGTCGGCCAATCCGTACGGATCGTCGGCGTGACGGCCGGCGGGTACAACGGCGTTTTCATCGTCGCCAACGTCCCGAGTCTGAACAGTTTTGTCTTTGCCCATACGGTTACCGGCCTGCCTCCCTCGGGTTCCGGCGCGGCGGGCGATGCGGCGACTTTCCGTTACGTCGGCGGCGCCAATCCGCCGTGGACCGCGTACGACACGAACAACCTGTTCCTGGCCGCCATGGGCTCAGATGGAACCGTATTGACGCCGTCGTTTCGGCGCCCCTGGAACTCCAACGGTACGAACCCGGTCAACTTCAGATACACGTCGCTGCGGCCCGATCCGTTCTGGAACCCAAGTTTCCTGACCCCCGACAGCGACGCCGGCGGCGACGTGCAGAACAACGACGCCGGCCTCGGTTACGCCGGCGGCAACAACGACAGTATCTGGATGGACCTCGGCTTCCCCGTCATGACCGCGACCAACGGCCGCAAGTACAAGGCCCTCTTCGCGCCGCTCATCGTCGATCTCTCCAACAAGCTGCACCTCTGGGCGCATGGCAACAGGATCAATGTAGCCGCATGGAATAGCACCAGCGCTTACGTCGTCGGCCGCGGCGTGACCAGCGACGGATTGATTTATCTTTGCATCGCCGACAATACCAACCAGCCGCCGCCTAACGCGGCCTACTGGCAACTAACGACAGGGCACGTCTCCAATACCGGCATCGGCGCGGCGGAGGTCAACCTTTCCCGCGTCTTGACGAACCATGCCGAGAGGCAATCGCACTTCAACTATAAGTACGGCGACAAGAACGGCACCGCGGCATCGAAGCCCATGGGCACGCCCATCGTCTTCCCGATTCCGCGCGGCGGTCCCTTTTACGCGCCGCTCAACTTTAACGCCTTGAACACCGCCGAGATGGTCGGCAGCCGGCCGCCATTTTTTGACTTCGGCACGAGCACAACCATCGGTGTCGCCGCGGGAAAAGGGCAAACCGTGATCCTCGCCGCCACGCACGGCCTGTCCTACGGCGGCTTTCCGTGGACGATTTACAAGGGTATGGCGTTGCGAATCAACGATCCACCCCTCGCGCCGATGATGCCGAACCTGAGCGAGACCATTACGGTCACGGACGTCGATCATGCCACCCGCACGATCACCGCGGACTTCGTCAATGCGCATGCGCTCGGCAAGGCCGTCACCCACGGTTCCGTGAGGCGAGGCTTCCCGGAATACCCGCCGGGCTACGACAACCTCGCCGCCTGGGAGATCACCGACAATCCGCATTCTTTGCACCTGCTCAATCCTACCGCCCCGAACGCGAAGACGGTCCCGTCGCAAATGGAGGCGCTCCTGCGCTACATTGGAACGAACGGACCAGGTGCCAACTCGGAATTGCTCAAGCGCATGCCGACGACGTTGACTGATAAGTCGACTCCGGCTGCCGAACTGGCCAGCAGGCGCGCCCGCAACATGCTGACGACGGTCAACTGGCGCCTCGATCGCATTGCCGGCTCTCCTGCCATGCCGCTTGATCGGATGCAACCGAACTTCACTTTCGATGCATCGGTCGGTTATCCCCGCCTCCCCGCGACGTTCAAATCTGCGAATCCGGCCGACGCGACGTCGGTACAGCCCAACAGCGACTTTAGTCCCGACTGGCGCAATGTGATCGGCAATCTCTTGCGCGTGGATCTCAATCGCTTTCTGACCGACTACCCGGCGCCGGCGAGCGTGAACGCGACCTTCACCGCCGCGGCCGAATTCACGCAGGCGGATAGGGCTATCAAGGATCGGCAGCAGATGGCGTTCGATATCTACAAGGCATTGGTGCTGGTGTGCGGCGCCCGTGATCCCAATGCGGTCCCCGGCATGACAAATGGTTCGCCTGACTACCAGGCAGCGCGCTGGCTCGGTCAGCTTGCGGTCAACATCGTTGATTACATCGATTACGATGACTACATGACGCCGTTCAGATGGTACTACAACAACCCCGTCCCAAGTGAAACGGATTGGGTATTCGGCACCGAATTACCGCGGCTTGTGTTGAACGAAGTGTACGCGCAATACGACAATGATCCGGCGGACCCGCAGATCGCAATGAACAAGATTGCCTCGTATGCGAAACTCAATCTGTGGGTGGAGGTGGATAACCCGTTCGCCAGGTCGGCCGCCGGCCAGTATCCGGTTGACCAGGGCGTGACGTACATGAAGATCAACGGCACGTCGGTGTATCAGGTGGTGGCGTATCAGTCGAGCGCCGGGCTGACGACGAATCTGCGCGACCCGTCGAATCCGCGCGTCAGCTTCGGGGAACCCGATCCCGCGATCTATGGGGGCGCGCGTTTGACGCAAGCGGCACAGATGCCGACCGAATGGGGCACGGGCGCGGACATGACGACCACGGCCGGCCAGTTTTTCGTGCTGTCGCCGAACACGACCTTTGTCGATCCGGCGCACGATCCGACCTTGCCGACCACGAATTTGTCGTCGTCGCTGACCTACAGGGTCGGCGCCGATCCGATGCCCAATAGCGGCATCACGATTCTCCTGCAGAGGCTCGCCGTGCCGCACCTGCCGCACCAGCCCAATCCAGCGCCGGCGCCGGGAGCTACGCCCTACAATCCGTTTATCACAGTCGATTATCTGAACGGCGACGCCGCCGCCACGGTGCCCGACGGCATCAAAGTGTTCGACAATCGGAAATACAGTTCGACGGGGATGATCGCGGCGCCGAATCTGCCGATCAACAATTGGTCCTTTGTGCGTAGGCAACCCTTTGCCGCCCATCGCTCGCAGGTCCTGCGCCACAATGCGAGGGGCGGGCGACGTCCCGACAGCAACTTTGGCGGGCTCGACAATCCGCGTGCGCCCATTTTCGACTGGCTGGTCCACCTCGATCGGCCGGCGATCAACCCGCTCGAAATCCTGCACGTGTCCGGCTATCGGCCGCATGAGCTGACGCAGCAATTTGTCATTGGTCCGAATCCGACGGACACGTTCCGTCACTATGCTCCGTGGGTGGATCAACGGACGCCGATCTATCGCCTGCTGGAAGTGCTGGGCACGGCGGACCACATGGCCGGGACTTATGTCGGCGGCCGCGTGCCGGGGCGGATCAATCTTAATACGATCATGGACCCGGAGATCTTCCTGGCACTGTGCGATCCGCAGGATCAGCCGCAGTATCTGCCCTTCACGCCCAATCCCCTGTTCAACACGGCGCAGGTGAACACGCTCTTCAACAAGGTTGTTTTCACGCGGAGCAACGGCGTCGGACTGCAACCGGCCAATGAGGGCAACCCGCTGCGTCCCTTCAATGATGGCGACATCACCAAGACCTGGTTGCGGCCTGATCCCGTGAGTCCGCCCGACCCGCTCTTCGCGATTCGGGGAACGCATCCTTACTTGCGCGCGGCCTTGATGCAAAAAATATACAACAACGTCACGACGACCAGCAACGTCTTCGCCGTCTGGTTCACCGTCGGCTACTTCGAGGTCGTGGACGAATCGGTGCGTCCCGCGAAGCTCGGCCCGGAGGTTGGCCGTGCCGAGAATCGCCACATTCGGCATCGCTTCTTCGCGATCGTCGATCGCACGGGCCTGGAGCTGAATCGCAAGCTCGCGGCGGGGGCGGTGGCTGCGGGCGTGAATCAGGCGGTAATGTTGATGGATCCGCCCGGAGTCCAACAGCCGTGGGCGATTCGGCCGGGGATGGTCATTGAAGTCATACCGCCTGCCGGTTCGCCGGAGGTGGGGGAGTCTGTGGTCATCAAGGGTGTGGGTATGAATAGCGCGGCGCCCGGCGCCGCGACGATCGTGGCTGACTTCACCGCCAATCATAGCGCGAATTCCGCGTTCGTCCTGCGCGGCAATCCGGGGCCGACGGATGTCAGGAACTCAGTGAATACCAAGCTATTCTCGGCGGTGACTGCGGGAGTTGACGCGGTGGCGGTCCCCATGCAGATGTTCGGTTCGAGCTGGTCCATCCGGCCAGGCATGTTCCTTCAAGTCGGCAATGGTGCCACTGCTGAAGTGGTTGTGGTGAAGAGTGCTCCTGCTTGGGACAGTGCCGTGCCGTATGTCAAAAATGATTTCGTGATGTTCAATGGTGCGATCTATCGTTCCACGACCGACAAGAACATGAATAACTTCCCGTCGAATCCCTTGTTTTGGGCCAGCGATTCCTTCCGGGCCGACTTCACGCTGAACCAACCCGCGGGATCGACCATCGGCCCCTGGCGACGCAACTACACGGCGAAGCATGACACGAACGTCGTGTTGCATATGAGCGTGATTCAGTAGATGAACCTCGGTCCTCCGTGTGCTGTCCCAAACTCCGCTATGCCTGGCCTGCGCGGTCCGGTATACTGAAAGAAAGGAGAATCCCATGAATTACAAGATTGCCATTCATCGGACCGAGGAGGGGATCAGCGTGTCCGTGCCCGCGTTGCCTGGTTGCTGGTCCGAAGGCGACACCGAGGAGGAAGCCTTGGTCAACATCCAGGACGCGATTCGCGAATACTTGGCCGCACTGGAAAGTCGCTTCAAGGATGCCGAAGTGCGCGAAGTGGAAGTGATGGTCTAGCCGTGCCTAAAATTGCTGGAGTCAATCACTTGAACGCGGTTCGGGCTCTGGAAAAGGCGGGGTTTACCATCATTCGTCAGGGCAAGCACATCGTAATGACTGATGGCACTCGCCAGGTGACCATTCCGCGGCACAATCCGATCAAGGCTTTTACGTTGGGCGGAATCGTTCAGGACGCCGGATTGACAGTCGACGAGTTCCGCAAGTTGCTGTAGCTCAAGTGAAAACAGACCTGCTGTCTGAGCGGCGGGATTCGTCTTGCGCATTCTCACGGTCCTTGCCAATCTTCTTCTGCTTTGCGGGTTCACGTGCCCATCTTGGGCTTCATAAAGTACCTTTCCCTTCGCCATCACTTCGCGCCGGAACCAATCTTCATTGGAGAGCGTGGTCCGGTCACTCCGTGACCGGAAGCGCCAGTCACGGAGTGACCGGACCACGCCCATCAAGCGATCGCCACCGCTTGCTTCATCTCAACGCAATCGCCTCGTCCCACCGCGAAGTGAAAGTCCGTGCCCGCGGTGCAGGCCGCGCCGACGTTGCCGCGCGGATCGAGCGCGATGAATGCAATCTGCGCCGGTTTCACGTTGCGCCGCTTCCCAACCTCGACGATGCGCCTGGCCGCGAGTTCGCACGCCTCTTGTGGCGTTTGGCCCGCGCGCAGCGATTCGACCATGACCGAACTGGCGGCGATGCGGAGGATTTCCTCGCCGACGCCGGTGCCTCCCGCGGCGCCGGCGGCGTTGTCCACATACAAGCCGGCGCCGATGATGGGCGAATCGCCGACGCGGCCGGGCATCTTGTGTGACAGGCCGGAGGTCGTGCATACGCCGGCGAGCGAACCGGTTTGATCGAGCGCCAGAACGGTGACGGTGTCGTGCGTCAGATGCGTGGTCGATTTCTCCAGCCCGCGGCGTTGCCAGGTCGCGACGCTTTCAGGCGTGTGCAGGCATTCGAGCGGAAAGCCGTGCTGGACCGCGAATAGCTTCGCGCCTTCGCCGACGAGCATGAGGTGCGGCGTCTTCTCCATGACGAGCCTGGCGAGGGCGGCGACATGGCGAATATTCTCGACGCCGGCGACCGCGCCGCAGTCGAGGGTACGGCCGTCCATGACGCAGGCATCGAGGGAGACGACGCCGAGCCGATTCGCCAGACCGCCGTAGCCTACCGAGTTGACCGCGGGATCGTCTTCCACTGCTTGAGCGCCCGCGAGGGCGGCATCGAGTGCGGCGGCGCCGCGCGTCAAAAGGGGCAGGGCGGCGCGGGCGGCAAGCTCGCCGAACTTCCAGGTCGCGATCACGATGGGTTGCATGCGATCCTCTCCGATAGCGTCAGGCCAGCGCTAAACAAAATCGGTGTTCAAGTGGGCAAATTTTTCCGCCGATAACGAATACACAGGATTTTCTTGTTTTAGGACCGATTGAGAACGTGTCGGCGCAGGATTGCCTAAATGGATAAAAGAAAACCTATTTGTCGCGCGGCAATTTGGGCGAGCATACTAATCTGCGTGCTGGGGTCCAGCTCCGGTTGTACGCGCATGTTCTATCGCAGGCAGGCTGATGCCGAGGTCAATGCGGTGCTGCGTGAGAAGGACATTTTCCCTTGGTGGAAGATCGAGCAGATGAGATTCTATCCCGATGTGCGTGCCCGCTTTGGCGATGCGACCAACCCGGATCGCCCGCCGATGCCGCCAGACGATCCCGCCGCGCGCCAACTCGGACCAAATCCGCAGAAGCCCAGGCATGCAGGCATCGCGCGCATCGGGGGTACGGGCTATCTCGATCTAATGGCCGAGTGGAACGCGCTGAACCGTGACAATCCGTCCATCAGGGCGCGCACGGGCATGACCAGCTACGCCGATTCGCTGCGCACTGTCGCCCACGTGCAAAAAAAGGACGATCAGCCGGAGTTGATTCCCGCGCCGAGGCCAGTCGAGGCGGCGCCGACGGTTCCGCCCAATGCGTTCATGCTTACCATCGATCAGGCCATGGAATTGGCGCAGCTTAATAGCCGTGAATTTCAGACGCGCCGCGAAGACCTGTACCTGACGGCCTTGCCGGTGACACGTGAGCGCTTTGCGTTCAGCGCGCAGTATTTGGCGCTGGGACAGATCATCCGCGAGGGGACGGGAGCGGATATCGGCGCGGGCAAGGGCGAGCGCTGGCAATTCGCCTCGACGACGGGGGTCGGCAAGCTATTCTCGACCGGGGCCTTGCTGCTCATCGGCTTCGCCAATCAGACCGTAATCGAGCTGAACAATCCAACCACGCGGCGCGTCACGAGCAACTCGGGGATCAATCTCGATCTCTTTCAGCCGCTCTTGCGCGGCGGCGGTCGGGCGGCGACACTGGAGCCGTTGACGCAGGTGGAACGGAATCTGCTCTATGAGATTCGCGACTACGCGCGCTTCCGTAAACACTATTTCCAATACATGACCGGCGGCGTCCCTTTGCCGGGCATTGGCGTGACAACGGCGGGGAGCCTTGCTTCCGTGCATCCGGTTCCATCGTCGCTGGCGTCGGCGAATCCGGTGCGGCAGCAAATCCAGCCCGGATCGCCCGGCGAGTTGTTCCTTGGCGTCAACGCCAAGGCGCCGGCCGAGGGGTACATGCCGACGATCTTGAAGGCCGCCGTGTTACGAAATGAAGAGGAGAACCTGAAGCGGCTCGACGGCCTGATGAATCGTTTCGTGGCCTACGAGAGCGGTGGCATCATGACCAGCTTGCAGGTCGGCCTGGTTGAGCTGCAGCGCCTGCAGGCCAAGGTAACCGTCCTGGCGCGCGAGCAAGAATTGCGCGATGCGCTCGACAATTTCAAGCAACAGCTCGGCATTCCCGTCAACACGGCGATTCATCTGGACGATCTCGTCATCCATCCGAATACCAAGCACTTCGCCGCTTACGACGCCATCCTGAAAGATCATGACGCCACCGTAACGGCTCTCGACAAGCTCGACCGCCCCAAGGATCTCGAAATTGCCCGCGCCGAGTTGGTCAAGCTGTTGACGGAGTCCCCCCTGGCAAGAAAGACCATCATATTCAAGTCGGCAACGCCCGCTAGCTGGAAGCAACGCTGGAATCTAAAGAATGCCGATGCGATCCAAGATCAATTGGCAAAGGACCTCAAGGCCCGCCGCGAGCTTTACGATCGCAGGGACGACATCGAAAAGAAGATCAATGTGCTGGAAAAGAAGCTCAAGGGGGTCGATTCCGAGGCGATGCGCAGCCTGAGAAAGCAAGCGGAGCAGGTGGCGGCGGATGTCACGTCGCGCAGCCTGGAGATCACGCTGGGCGACCTGGAACTCGCGGTGCGCCAGTTTGCCGCGGCCAAGCCCGACGATCAGCCGGCACGCTGGCGCGTTGTGTACAACATTTTCCGATATCGGATCCTGGCCCATGCTGGCAATGAGCGTTTTGCTAACCAGCGTGCAAGCTGGACGCCGTTGCCGCGTCTTGTCGTTGACGGCGTCGATCTCCTCGCCGAGCCGGACCTGGAAAATGCGTATGCTCTGGTCACACGGACGGCGATCGACAATCGCGTCGATCTGATGAATACGCGCGCCCAGGTCGTGGATGCCTGGCGGCAATTGCGAGTTTTCGCGAATAGTCTGTTAGGAACGTTCACGGTCGGCTATCATATGGATGGGAGCACGCCGCCGGACGGCGCCAAGCCGTTGGCATTCCAGCCGACTCAAACCCGCCACCAGCTGGTAATAAACGGCGAATTGCCCCTGGTTCGTTTGACCGAGCGCAACGCGTACCGCGCCAGCCAGATCGCCTATCAGCGGGCGCGGCGCAATCTCGATCAACACGAGGATCAGATCGCCAACCAGGTACGTTCGGAAGTTCGCCTGTTGCGCGTGCTGGCGCAGAACCTGAAGATTCAGCAGCAAGCCGTGGAGATCGCCTATCACCAGGTGGTGAGCTCGCTGGAGGATCTCGGCGCCCCGCCGCAACCCCCGCCGGCGGCGGCGCTCGATCCCAACGGCATCACGCTGGTCGTGCTGCGAGCCTACGGTGGCCTTCCCGTGGCCCAGAATCAGTTGTTGAGAACGTGGATCGACTACCATATTGTCAGGCAACAGCTCTTTCTTGATTTGGAACTGATGCCTCTGGATGCGCGAGGAGTTTGGCTCGATGAATTCAGCAACAACCTCTCCGAACGACAACAGCAAGGACCCGAACCACAATCCTCCGAGCGTCCCCGCCTCGGCGCCCCTGCGCCGCAGCCAACTGCCCGGGTTCTTCCGTAAGCTCGGCCCCTACTTTTGGGCCGCAGCGATTTTCCTCGTTGCGTCAACGGCCTTCGGCGCCATTTTCTACTTGCCCTGGTTTCGTTTCCGCGAACCCTTCTCCGGTCCCACCTGGACCGTAGTCAAGCAGAAGCTACAGGTCACGATCGTCGAGCGCGGCTCTCTCGAATCGGCGGTGAACAGCGACATCATCTGTCGCGTCAAGGCCGGCGCCAAGGGGAGCACCATCGCCTCCACCATCAAGTGGGTCATCGATGACGGCACGAAGGTCAGCGTCGGCGACTTGCTGGTCGAGCTTGACGATTCCGGTTTCCAGGAGCAGCTTAAGGACCGCCGGAACACCGTCAACAGCGCCTATGCCCAGCTGGTCGGCGCCAAGACGAACCTGATCATTGTCGAGAGCCAAAACCTCAGCGACCTCAAGACGGCCGAGGTGGCCAAGAACCTTGCCGACGTCGATCTCGATAAATTCGTGGGCCTTACCGCGGGCGACAAAATCCTGGCGTTCGACAAGCACGACGATGTGGTCCATTATCTGGCGAAGGGGTTTGCGGACGACGTGAGCAAGGAACAGGAAAGCGCCGGGGGTAAGCTCACGAGCGAGTACTTGCAAGCGTTGAAGGACATCGAAGGCCGCCGCGAGATGGCTCGCTCTGATCTTCTATTGTGGCTCGACCGGGCCGCATGGTCCCTGGGCATGGTCGACAAGGGCTACTACACGCGCAGCCAGGCCGAGGCCGATCAGTCGCGCAAGGCCAGCGCCGATATTTCATTGAAAAAGGTCCAGGGCGAATACGATGTCTACCGTCGTTTCATTCTGGAACGGACCGTGACTGACCTGTGGGGCAAGGCCAAGGAAGCCGACCGAAAGCTTGCGACCGTCCTGCGCCAGGCGGAGCCAAAAATGGAAAAGGCCCGCGCCGACGAGAAATCGCTCAAAGCGATTTACGACCAGGAGGACGATCGCCTGAAAGAACTCGCCAAAGAAGAGAAGTATTACAAGATCAAGTCGCCACAGGACGGCATGGTTGTCTACTACGTGCCGGAGCAGAGCCGGAGCGGCTCTGGCAGTCAGCAGTCCGTCATTGCCCAGGGTGAGCCGGTCCGGGAAGGCCAGAAGCTAATTCGCATTCCGAATCTGCAGAAGATGGTCGTCAACACCCGCGTCCATGAGGCGATGGTTTCCAAAGTGAAAGGCGAAGAGACGGCGCCGACGGGCTACTCCGATAGACTCCGGGCCTCGTTCTCGCTGCGCGGGCACGATCTATTCGAGCTCATCTCGTATCACGCCGTTCTGGACAAAATGCTTAGGGACGATTACAAGGACGACTTCAAGGACAAAGATCTGCGGATCACGTTCCCAGGACATGAGGCGCGCATTCGCATCGACGCGTTTCCCGGCAAGCAATACAAGGGCCGCGTCAAATCCAAGGCCACGCTCGCCGCGGCGACGGAGTTCTTCTCCTCCGATGTCAAGGTCTATCAGACCATGGTCACCATCGAAGATCAGGACGATCGACCTCTGCAGCCAGGCATGAGCGCCGAAGTGACCATTCTCGCCGATGAACTCAAGGAACCGGTGCTGGTGATCCCCATTCAAGCCGTGGTCGGCAACGTCGCCATGGGTGAGCACCGCAAGTGCTACGTTCTCGACGGCAGCGGCTTTCCTCAAGAACGCGATATTGTCGTCGGCAAGAGCAACGACAAGCTTGTTGAAGTCAGGGAGGGGCTCAAGGAAGGGGACATAATCGTCATGAGCCCCAAAGCGCTCATCCCGGAAAAAAGCGACATGCGGCCCGGCACCCCCGGTCCGCAGCGCGGCGCCATATTTGATCCAAGCGGCGGCGGCGACAAGAAGGGGGATGCCAAGAAGGATGCCAAGAAAGGCAAACGCTAGAGTTCTCCTCGTGCCCAGGCGGAGCGTGGGTACGAGATAGATCAACACCAAGCCAATGTGAGTTCCGCCATGCTTCCCGTTGTTCGCATCAAAGGACTGAGCAAGCACTACATCCTCGAATCGGTGACCGTGCGCGCCCTGCGCGGCGTTTCGCTGACCGTCGAGCAAGGGGAATTCGTCGCGCTCATGGGCCCCTCCGGCTCCGGGAAATCGACTTTGCTCAACCTCCTCGGCTGTCTTGATCGCTGCACCGACGGAACTTACATCCTCGGCGACGACGACGTCTCGCGCATGGATGACGATCGCCTCTCGGAAATCCGCAGCAAGTATCTCGGCTTCATCTTTCAATCCTACAACCTTCTGCCGCAATATACCGTCGTCGAGAACATCGAAGTACCGCTCCTCTACCAGGGTTGCCGCATCAATGAGAAGACGCGCAAACGCTGTGTGCAACTCGCGGAACTCGTGGGCCTGGGCGAGCGGCTCGATCATCGCCCGATGCAACTCTCCGGC
>SYHD01000047.1 GCA_005799265.1 Planctomycetia bacterium
ACAAACCCGCACGGATTCGCCGCACCATGACGCGTCGCACCCAGCGCAGCGAACAGGCGCGGTTCTATCATTGGAAATCGCGCAACCGCTTGGCACCAAAACGAGTTCAGTGAACCGAGTAAACCGATACAGTAGAACTAAAGAGTTACGAAAGAAGAAAGACAAGAAAACGGCAGGTTCAGATTCAGATTCCCGCCGGTACCGATGTCGAATGGGGGATTTCGTATTTCGATGCCCCGTCGACTGGCAAGTGCTCACTTCCCAAGGGCATGCACCGTATTGTGGATGACGCCAGCAACGACGCGGCCGTCAGCGCCGTTCAGCAGGTACCTGATCTCCATGCACCAGGTCGGGGCGAGGTCGGGCAAGTCGAGGCGCACCGTCTTGCCGTCCCGTGAGACGACGGCTTTCGCCACGGTCAGCGGCTTCTCGTCGATGTGCTTGGAGCCGTATTTCTGGCTACGCTTGAGTCCCCACACCTTCACGTCGAAGCTCTTGGCGTCCACCGTCTTCGGGTCGAGGGCATCCGTGAACGTGAGTTCGATTGCACCTGTTTTCGCTTTCAACCCGACCGGCAAGTCCGCGGGTTGGCCGGTGTAGCGGACGCGGTAGAACCCGCCTGGGGCGGTCTGGTTTCCGGCCCAGGCGTACATGCCGCACACGTACAGGTTGCCGTCGGTCGGATGGAAGCGCGGCCGCATCACGCCGGTGGGGAACGTCGGCAACGGCAGCGCACACAGGCCGCCCTGCGCCTGGCTGTTTACCGTCTCGTGCGGGACGACGTAAATCTTGCCCATGCCGTACGACGTGTTCAGCAGCGAGCCGGCGAGCGGCCCCCACGTCTTCGCGGGCACCCACACCAACTCCGCGGGCGAGCGATCGAAGGCGTTGGTGATCCAGCACAGCGGTTGCTTCATCGCCGCGTCCGCCGTGTCGGTGATGTCGGTGTAGCCCCACATGTTGCCGTAGAACCCGCCCTTCTCGACGAGATTGATGCGGTTCTTCGGCGTCCAGAAGCCCTCCTGATCGGTCACGAAGAACGTGCCGTCGGGATTCAGGCAGACGCCGTTCGCGGCCCGGAAACCGGTGGCGAGGACCTCGGTCTTCGTTCCGTCCTTGCTCACCTTGAGCAGCGTGCCGTGGTGCGGCACCAGCGCGGGCAGGGCGTGCCGGCCGCTCCTGGCGTAGTAGAAGTTCCCCTCCGCGTCGGTCTGGAGGCCCATCGCGAACTCGTGGAAGTGCTCCGTCACCTGGTGGTCGTTGTTGAAGCACTCGTAGAAGTCGGTCTCGCCGTCGCCATTCAGGTCGTGCAGCTTCACGATCTGGTCGCGGCAGCAGACAAAGACCGCCCCGGCGCGGATCTTCAGTCCGAGCGGCTGGAACAGCCCGGACGCGATCCGCTGCCACGTCAGTCCGGCTTCGGGTTGGTCGATCCCGCTCACCGTCCACACGTCGCCGTCCCAGGTACAGACGGCCATCCGCTTGCCGTCCGCGAAGAAGTCGAACCCCGTGAGCCGCAGCAGGGCGTTCCACGGGTTGCGGTCGGGTATGCCGAACGTGTCTACCGCGAACGGGCCGTCGTTCTTGCCGATGATGGCGGTGGTTTTCAGCACCTCCGGCCAGCGCTTCGGCCCGCCCTCGGTGAGCGGCTTGAGCGGCCGCGGGGCGGGAGTGATCTTGGCGAAACCGGCAAGGTCGGTTGCCCCCTTCGACATCAGCACCTTCACCAGTGTCGGCGTGGCAGTGGCCGGGATTTTCAGCACGTGGAACCCGTCCTGCTTCGCCAGTGACACTTTGCTGTCACCAATCACCGCGACTGCAACGCCGTCCGGAGCGATGCGGGCGTGCAGATCGCGGGATGACTTCGCCACCTCCAGCGTGCGGGTGAACACGGTTCCCTTCTGGCCATCGGCTTCGGCCCCTTCCACTTCAAGGATGTTTGCATCGCCGACCGTGTATGCGATCAGCGTCTGATCGCCGTAAGCGTAGGTGCCCTGGAAGCGTGCCCACTTCCGCGGCAGCGGGCCGTACGGGCGCTTGTCGCGGCCGAGGAAGCGGGGGTCCTTGAAGCTGCCCGTCTCCGGGTCGGCCCAGCCCGGCCCGACCGGGTTCTCCACGTGCCGCTCGCCGATCAGCTTCGGGTGAACCTGATGCTGGCCGTTGAAGTGGATGCCCTTCCAGTCAATAAACCCGTCGCCGGCCCAGCCGGCAGCGTACCGCATCGTGTCGTGGTCGAACAGTGCCCAGCTCTTCCCACGCGAGACACCTCCTGCCCCGGCGTCCAGTCGAACGGCGATGCCCTTGTACGCAAAATTCGGCCCCGGCCCGCCCACCTCGTAGGTGTTCGTCAGGCTCGGCCCGTAGTCCATCGCCATCCACGATTCAACGCTCGCCGGAGCCGGGCCGAACTCGCCCTTCGTGCCCGCAGGGAGCTGGGCGAAGTACGCGTCGTCGGCTTGGGTGTACTGCTTCGGGTTGTGCGGCTTCAAGTAGGCTTCACGCAGGTAGTGGATGACGTCGTACTTCTGCCGCGGCACCATCCACGTCTGCGGGGCCATCAGGTTGTAGCCGTGCGTGAGCGTGCGATACAGGCTGTGCGGGTCGCTGCCGTTCTTGAAACTGTGGGCGGCGAACCTCGGCGAGTTGGGGAGCGAACCGGGCTGGTCCTTGGTGCCGTGGCAGTTGGCGCACACGCGGGCGTAGATCGCCGCGCCGCGCTTGAACGCCTTGTCGTCCAGCCCGCGGATTAGCCCGGCGTGGTCGATGTTCTTCTCGTACTCGGGGATCACGAGTGCCGTGAACGCTGGCCGCAACTCCTTCGCTCGGCTTGGCCCGCCCTCGGCAATCTCGATCAGGTACTTCGCCAAGTCGAGAAACTGTTGGCGATCTGAAAGCGAGTTCACCAGCCCGTCGGGCATGAGCGACTGCTTCCCGACGATTCGCTCCTCGATGTTTGCGGTCGGTATCGTCACCCGCTTCCCACCCGCCGGGTCAATGAGCGTGAGCGCACCATTCTTCGTCTCCGCCAGCAGCCCGGAGAAGATCCTACCGTCTCTGGTGCTCACTGTGAGCGGCTCGTACCCCTTCTTGATAACTTTGGACGGGTTCAGCACCGATTCGATCAGGTACTCGGCCGTCGCCTCCTTGCCGGCCTGGGCCAAGTCCGGGCCGAGTTGCGTACCGGCCTCGGCGTTGTGGCACCTCGCACACGCCAGGAACGGCTGGAAGAAAAGCACCGCCCCCCGGCCAGCGTCGCCGCGCTCACGGGCGGCCTGAGCCAGCTTCGCCGGCGATTCCTTCAACAGTTGTTCCGTCAGCGTCGGCGGGCTTGCCAAGGATACGGTTTTGGCGGTGACCTGCCAGAGTTTGCCGAGCAACTCGAACATCTCCGGGTCGTGTTTCTTCAGTTCGTCGCGGGTGAAGGGGAAAAAGTCATTCCGGCCGAAGTATGCTTCGGTCGTTTCGGCGAAGTATTCCATCGGGTTCGTCAGCGCGTACGCCTTCTCGCGGGTGTTGGGTTTGCCGTTGCCGAAGTGGCGCTCGACCTTGTCGTACTTGCCCGAATCCTTGGCCCGCGCGTAGGCGGCGGCGATTTGCGGGTTACCGAACCCCTCCGGCAGCTCGCGGTCGTGGTAGGCGTGAGCGAGTTCGTGCAGCACAAAATTCGGCATGCGGTTTACTTCGGCTTCAAAGATGCGGACATTGGTGAACTCGACCGCCTTCGCCATCGCCGGGTCGCGGCCATGCGCGCGAAGCCAGCCGGCTCCCGGGTGGTACTCGGCGATGGGGCGCACGCCGGGATATTCCGGGTTGAAGTAGAGCGGCACCCGCTGGAGCTTCTTCACGGCTTCCTTCGGCACGACTTCCGTAATTTCCTTGAGCTGCCGATCGAGCAACTCGAGAACCTTCGCGGTTTGTCGCACGTCCGAGGCGAGCAGTTCGCGGTTGATGTGCACCGTCCATCCACGGAGAATTCGTGTCTCGTAGACGGAGTCCTGTGCGGGTGCGTGCCGGGATTGCAGGTTGTCGCGGAGGAAGCGCGTCATCGTCTCCATCAGGTGCTGGTCCGTGTTCCGCCCTTCGCGGATGGCGTGGGTCCGGTTCGGGTACGGCAGCACGCTGAACCGCTTCCCCTTGGCGATCAGCTCATCCATCAAGCGCTCGGTGCCTTTGTAGTGGCAGTTGTCGTCGCCGGTGCCGTGGATGAGCAGCAGGTTGCCCCGCAGCTTGCCGGCGTGGGTGATCGGCGAACCGTCGCGATACCCGGCCTCGTTGTCCGCCGGCAGGCCCATATAGCGTTCCTGGTAGATCGTGTCGTACAGCCGTTGATCCGCCACGGGAGCGACGGCGATGCCGGTGCGGTACAGGTCCGGGTGCCGAAAGAGGGCGTTCAGGCTCATGCTGCCGCCGCCGCTCCAACCCCAGGAGCCGACCCGGCCGGGATCGACAAACGGCCAGCGTTGGAGCAACACCCGGACGGCCGCGGCTTGCTCGGTCGGGGCGAGAATGCCGATCTTGCGGTGAACGGACTTCCGCCACGCGCGGCCGCGCGGCACGTTGGTCCCGCGGTTGTCCACGCTGGCCATGACGAACCCCTGCTGGGCGAGCATCCAGTGCCACAGCCCGCGGGGGCCGGGCCAGGCGTCGCGCACCGTCTGGCCGTGCGGCTCGCCGTAGACGTACATGAGCAGCGGCAGTTTCGCGGTTGGATCGATGTTCGCGGGCTTCATGCTCCACCCGTCCAGCGTGACGCCGTTGCCGATCGGGACGCGCATGAACTCGATCTCCGGTCGTTTCAGGGCGGCCAGTTTCTCGCGCAATTTCGCGTTGTCGGTCAACGTGCGCACGACGCTGTGATCGCCCGCACTTACCAGTTCCACAACCGGCGGCGTGGTGAAGTTCGACCACGTGTGAAAGGCCCACTTCGCGTCGGGGGAAACGTCGTAGGTGTGCCAGCCCGTCTGTTTTGCAGGGGAAAGTTGCTCGGTCTTGGTGCCGTCGAGTTTCACCCGGAACAGGTAGCGCCGGGTCGCGTCCGTCGGCGAGGCCGCGTAGTACAACCACCCGCCCGCCGTGTCCACTGCTTCGACGCCGATGATGTCGAAGTCGCCTTTCGTGATCGGCTCCAGCGGCGCGCCGTCGACGCGAGCGCGGTAGGCGTGACGCCATCCGGAGCGTTCGCTGAGCCAGAGGAAGCTCTTGCCGCCGTCCAGCCAGCGCCACGGATTCTCGTTCTCCAGCCACGCGGCATCCTTCTCGGTGAACACGGGCTTCGCTTGGCCGGTGCCGGGATCGGCCCGCCACACCCGCAGTTGCGTTTGCAGGCGGTTGAACTGCTGCACGAGTATTTGCGAGCCGTCGGGCGTCCAATCGGCGTGGGGCAGATAATGCTCCCGCGGGTTCCCAGGGAGGTCGAGCCATTGCGTCTTGCCGCCGCCCGCCGGGATCACGCCCAACCGAGTAGCCGAGTTCTTCTCGCCCACCGTCGGGTAGGCGAACGTGGTGATCCGCGGCGTCTTGCTGACGACGTTGTCGATGAGGTGGAACTCCGCAACCCCGGTGGTGTCGAATTGCCAGAAGAGGATGCGTCGGCCATCCGGGCTCCAGCGGAAGCAATTGCGCAGGTCCAGTTCCTCTTCATTCACCCAGTCGGACGTGCCATTGATGAGCGTCTTTGAGCCATCGGTAGTCAAGGGAGTGATTTTCAGGTCATCCAGGTTCTGAACGTACAGGTTGTTCGCACTGACGAACGCCACGCGTGTGCCGTCCGGCGACAGGGTGGCGAACATTAGCGACGACGGGGCGGCGTCTCCGCCGAGTTTGCGGAGCTTGCGCGTCATCACGTCGAGCACCCAGTAGTCGCCGCGGGTGTTCCGCCGCCAGACTCGCTGGCTGTTCGTGTAGATGAGTAGCCGCGACTCGTCGGCGGAGAACTCGAACGCCTCGACTGCGAGAGGTCCCTTCGCCCCGCTCGGCACGAACGCCGTCGCGGGCACGACGACTTCTTTCTTCCCCGTTGCGGGATCGGTGCGGACCACCTCACTCCCGCTGCCGGCGCTGGGTTTCTCCAGGGTGAGGTAGGTTGATGTCCGTTTACTCCAGCGCCGTGCCGGGAGTGAATCGGTGTCGAACTCCCTCGTCCCGAACAGACGGCCGACGGTCAGGAGCGAGTCATCGGCACGCAGTGTCCCGCACGCGACGAGGCATGCCGTGATGATGACCAGTGCCCAAGCTAACTGAGTGCGGACTCGTTTCACGCCTTCCTCCGGGTGCTGACAATCGTCGGTGCGGGTTCACCCCCCTCTCTCGGTACTCCGGGAGAGGGGCGGTGGGTGAGGGCCGCACATTCAGGTGCTGCCTGTGCTGCCCTCACCCCCAACCCCTCTCCCGGAGTACCGGGTGAGGGGAGTGAACGGTATTCATTTCCCTTCCGGGGCGTACGTGAACGCGTTTTCGACCGCCGGGAGAACCCACACGTTTCGGAACCTCACGGCATTGCCGTGATCCTGAAGGAACACCGGACCGGTCATCGTCTTCTTCTGCCGATCTCGGATCTGTTCCAGGTACGGGGTCGTGCCGTAGCGGAACGGGTGGTACACCGATTTCGGTTCGCCGAACGGAGTGCCGTCCTGAACCTTCTTCCCGTTGAACCACACCGTGACGGTCCCGTTCTCGACAATCTTCCCCGATTCATCGCGACGCGGAGCCCGGTAGCGAATGTCGAACACTTGCCATTCGCCCGGCATTCGGCAGGCATTTTCAAGCGGCGGCGCGAACCCGTACAGCGCGCCGGCGTCTTCCTGCGTGACCTTCTGCTTGCCGAACGAATTCAGAATCTGGACCTCGTAGTTCCCGTGAATGTAAACCCCGCTGTTGCCCGACCCCTTCTCCGGCAACAGGAACTCGACGTGGATGTCGGCGTCCTTGAAGTGCAGTTTGGAGACGATGTGGTTCTGGTTCTTCTTGTTGGACGTCGAGACAATGACGCCGTCCTCGACCGGCCAGTTGATCTTCTCGCCGGCCATGCTCAAGAACGAATGGTTCCCCTTCTCGTCGAGGAGCACCGTCGCCCCTTTCGGCGCTGGAACGGGGAGTTTGCTTTGATCCGGGTTGAAGTTTGGCTTCGTCGCGCGCAACTTCTTCATCGCATGGCCCATCGCCTCGCCAATCAGGTAATATGTCTCGGCGTTGCTGTTCCAGTGGTAGCCCTGCCCGGTCGGCGACACCTCTTTCTCGCGCCAGAACGCCTTGGTGCCGACGAACGCGACGTTGCCCTTGAACTCCTTGTACTCCGCCACGGCCGCCTGGGCTTTCATCAGCGAGAGCGCCCGCGGGTGATTCTCGTTCGGGCCGGTCATGCCCGACTCGGCGATCACGAACGGCAGATGTTTCACTCCGAGGTCCTTGCGGACATCGCGGATGAAGTGGGCCATGTTCTTCTCGTACTCGTCGTTGAACGCCTGGTTGATGCGGTCGTTCCAGCCCTGGTGCCAGCCGAACCCGGCAAGCTCGTAGCCGCGGTCCCCGAGCTCCGGGAACTCCATCTTCAGGTCCTTCAACACGGCCTTCGTGCGGTTGATGACCTCCTTGTAGTACGGCCCGACCTCGCCGCCCGCGCTCGGCGGTCGGAAGTCTTTCGCCAGACTCTTCCCGCCCCACGCCAACTTGATGAGCAGCACCGGTTCGTCGTAAGCATCCCCGATCACGAAGCCGAAGCCGAGTTCCGGCCCGATGCGATCCTCTTTCACCCCGAAGCCAGCCGTCAGCTTGCCCTTGCGGTCGAGGTAGTGAACCCACACGTCGTCGCGGACGACCCACTTGCCGTCCTTGCCGAGCAAGTGCTTGAACTTGTCGGCCGTGGCTTTGTCTTTGGTCAGATATTCGAGGCTGCCTTTGCCGCCGTTGCGTTTCGGGTCGGCGGCGATGTACCCGTGCCCCTCCATGTTCGACTGGCCGGCGAGGATGAACACCTTCACCGGCTTGTCGGTTGCGGTGGCGGAGCCGACGATGGCGAGAAGGGCAACGACGGCTGCACTGTGTTTCACGATGAAGTCCTTGAAAGAGTCGCCGCGAGAAAGACACGCCATGACGGCCGATGATCAACAACTGCGGTCCCCGTCAATATTATTGATGGGAACATCGTTGTTGGAAAAAAACTATTGACCGGCGTGTTGGAAGAGGGACCGAAGCCAAAGCACCCGAAAGGACACCCTATGTCGAAGACGCGACTTGCCCTGATGCTCCTACTGTTCATCCCGTTCCCGAGAAGAAGGACAAGTAAGCATGTGGCGAATTCTCACGCTGGGGTTCGCGTTACGGTTCGCGTTACCTAACCATTGCGAGGCCTATTTCTCTTTTCGCAGATCATAACAGTAGATGCCATCCATGCCGCGCACGAACAGACGGCCATCGACGACGGGAAAGCCCAGCGAATGCACGGCGTAGGCGGTCGTCGAGTTGTTGGGTGGCGACCACCTCGGGCCGAGCGGTTTGAGGATGTTGGCGTCGATCCATTGCAAGCGCTGGCTGCCGTGCTGGCCCTCGGGCGAAAGGAGCAAGCGAGCACCGACAACGGCGAGCCATTGGTTGCTGCCGATGGGGTCGGCCTTTTCGTCGAAGACCTGTTTGCCGAGCAGTTTGCCGGTGGCGATGTCGAGCGAGCGAATCTCGTTCCGACCGACGAGGTAAGCTTTGCCGTGCCCAAGAGAGACCGTGAGGTTTTCGTCGTAGGCGAGGAAGTCGTCTTGCCAAATCCTGTTGGCGCCGGCATCGCTGAGCTTGTAGCCCTGGAAGTACCCACCCTGCTTCTTTGGATCGGGCACGATGTGGGCGATAAGGATGTCGCCGTGAATCAGTGCCGCGGAACCGGAGGTCCCGACGAGTTTCTCTTCTAGGGTCCAGAGGAGCTTACCATTGGCGGCGTCCAAGCAGGCCGGCCCTTTGTCGCCGAGGAAGAGCACGCGCACGGCCCCGGCCTTGCCCCAGACGAACGCTTGTCGGCCGCCGGGTTGTTGCCACACGATCTTGCCCGTCTTGGGGTCGACGGCTTTTGCCGGCTCACCGCCGACCGATGGCAGGATCGCCAGCGAACCCGCCTGAACCGCGCCCAAGGCCGCCTGATTACCCTGGACTTTCTGGCTGCGCCGGATGGTCCAGAGCACATCGCCCTTGATCGCATCCAGGGCCACCCAGTTGTTGGCGTAGTCGTTGGCGATCAACACGCCGTGGATGACGGACGCCGTCGGATTGAGCCCGCGCCATTTGTGCGTTTGATAATTGCCCGAGAGAAAGGGGAAGCGAACGCTCCAGAGAACCGCCCCGGTTTGGGAATCGAGGCATGTGACGATGGTGTCCGAGAAGGGACGGCAGATATCGACCAGTGCTTCGCGCTCGATAGCGGTCGGCTTGCGTTTGGCTTGTTTCTCGAAATCCGCCAGCACCTTTTCTAGCAGCTTGGCGTCGGGTTCGCCGGACGGGACGTAATGAAAAAGGTAGACCCTGCCGTCCGCAACGACCGGAGTGCCCGAACCGCCGCAGACGGTCCCATAGGGCGCCCGCCAGGTGTAGCGACTGTCGACGCCGGTGCCCCAACCCGAGCGCGTGGGCATCTCGGCACGCCAGACGGGCCGGGCCTTGGAGAGATCGTCGATGAGCGAAACGGTGCTGTCGGCTGCGCGATTGGCCAGGTGCGGGCTGTGATAGCTCGGCCAATCGACGCCGGGCGCGAACGGCTGCGCGGCCCGAAGCGTTTTCTCATCGATGAGCATTCCGCGGACTGAGCCGCTGGTCTTCTTGCCGCCGGCGATTTCGCTGGTCCAGGTGCCGGCGAAACCATCCTTCGACTTCTTGGCGTCGATGGTCATGGTGACCTGCGCAAGAAGCTGCATCGGCGCCCAGATGCTTACCTGCCGCAGCTCGATGGTCCCCGAAAGCGAATCGCTGGTGACGGCGAGGTTGTGTTTATCGATCACCATGCGGTAGGTTCCCGTCTTTTTCACGCCGCCGGGAACGTCGTCGCCGACCAACCAGGCGACCGTGGACTTGCCGCCGCGCATGCCGACGAAGGCACGCGCTGGCTCGCCGCCGTCAAACGTTAGCCAGAGATGCTGATACTCACCCGGACCTGGCCGATGAACCTCCGGCTTCCCAGGCGGCTGTGCGTTTACCGTCCCGCCCGCCCAGGTGAGCCATATCAGCGAGGCGGCCGCAAGTGTGATTCTCTTCATGTGAACCTGGTGCAAGCGGTCCTATCCAGCCCCGGCGATGTACAGCGTGCGGCCATCACCCGACACTCTGGGCATGGCGATCGCCGGGTGGATCTCTTGGATTGAATTCGTTTAGCGCCCGCAGGGCGCCTTGCGGACGCTAAACGAGAAGGGTGTTATTTGGCGCCGCTGATCGTCAGGCCCTGGACGGTTTGCTCTTTTCCTTCGCGCAATACCAAAACGTCAAACGGCGTGTCGGTCTTGATGCCGGCGAGAATCTTGTGGAACTCCTTCATGTTGCTCGGAACTATTGTTCCGTCGATCTTGAGGAGGATATCCAGAGCTTTCAGGCCAGCCTTGGCGGCGGGCGATTTCGCGTCGACTCTGTCCAGGACCAGCCCCTGATTCTTGGGCAGCGCGAGTTGCTTGACGAGCGTCGCGTTCGGCGTGCCGACATGGATCCCGAGCCGTTGTTCTTCCGTCGGCGGCGTTCCGCCAACCTTGACACCGTATTGAACCTGAATACGCAGACCGCCGAGCTGGTGCTTCTTCGATTGGAGCCAGGCGATACGGATAATCGCGTCGGTGTCCCCCGGCTTTTGAGCGTCTTGTTCCTTCTTGATCAACTCGTTGAGCTTCGTTTCCTCGTCGGCAATCTCCTTCAACATCGCCAGGCGAATCTTGGCGATTTCGTCCTCCTGTTTCTTCAGACGAGCCTTCAGATCATCGAAGGGAAACAAGTCGACGGGTTTCTTGGCGTCTTTCTTCGCCGTCGGTTGCTTGGCTTCTTTCTTCTCCGCTTGGGTCTTGGGCGCAGCTTCCTTCTTGACGTCGGGCTGCTGCGCGGCCATTGCGTAGGTCGCCAGGGTAACTACGCCGCCGGCAAACAGACCGACAACCAGGAGCAATACGAGTGCGGATTTGAGTTTGGTAAGGAACATTGCTTTGAACTCCCTCGGAAAGAGCGGTCACGTTGGACGAGATTACGCTGCGGATGCGCCGCCCGCCGCCAATACGTGGACAGCTTGGATCGTAAATGTAGTCCGTTGGCTACTTAACAACCACCGTGTTTGGTTTTGAGGTTCGCGTCTGCCCGGACTCCTCAACCGTGGCGAAAAGCGAATGGATGCCGGGCCGTAACGAGACCTCGAACGTCCAGGGCGCCTCGGTGCGCTGGGCCAGGCGCTCGTGGGCGTCCCACAGCTCCACCTTGGCCGGTTTCAGCTTGACGGCCACGTGAACCTTTGCGACCAGGGGCTTGCCGGCGGGGTGGACGCTGAATTTCTGCTTGTCGCCCAGGCCGGCGGGCTGTTCAAGGATCACGTCGTTGGCGCCCGCGACAAAAGCTTGCCAGACCGCGGCGGTGCGCTGCGTGGGAAACCAGCAGGCCTGATCGCGCTCGCCCTTGAAATCCTTCCAGGGAGCGATCGTGGGGCGTCGGCCATCTTTTCCCCAGGCGGACATATCGCCCAGCCAGCCGGCTTCGAGCGGGATTTCCGCCAGCTTTGTCGGCCGGCTCGGATCGACTTCTTTCGGCAGGCGCTGGGCGAGCACGTCATCGAGGAACGCAAACGACATGTTGTTCGCGCGGGCGAATTCGTGCCCCTTGCCCCATTGCACGACGATGCCATAGCGGGCGCCTTGCCTGCGTTCGACCGGCAGGCGCATGAGGAGCTTGGTCATCTGCGAACCGTCTTTCTCGCCGAAGACCGTCAGCACGGGGATGCGCCGCGTCGCGTCGGAATTCGGTCCCACTTCCAGGCACACCGGCACGCTGGCCAGAGTGCGCTCGGGCATCAGCTCGGCCAACTGCATGCTCATGCCGCCGCCGCGCGACATGCCGGTGAAACACAAGGGCATGTGTTCCAACTCGGGGTGGCCCGTCTTCTTGGCAAGCTCGGTGAGCCCTTGTGCAAGCAGCGTGAATTCGTCCTTCTTGACCGCATCGAAATCGACCTGCACGTAGGCGAATTTCCACAGTCGGCACGCAGCCTGCCAATGAGCGCTGACGTTGTCTCCCTTGGAGAATGGATTGCACATCGCCCCGCGCACGGTCTTGACGCCGGCGGGAATCCACACGCTGACGACGACCTTGTCCCGCGCCCCACCCAGCACCGGATCGCGCGGCCGCGGCGTCTTGAGTGAGTACTCGACTCGGGCGACTGTGCCCTTTGCGTCCTCTCCGGCATGCGCCATGCCAGCCAGCAGTCCGAGGAGCAGCACGATCCAAGTTCGGCTCAGCATGATTTTCTCCTGCGCTCGCTGACCACTTCATCTCAATGAACGAAGCGAAATTCCGTGGAATTCAGCAGTGCCCAGACCACATCGCGGACGAGCTGGTCGCGCGGCACGCCGGTGGTTTGCAGATACTTCGAGACGGCGTCGGCCTCCGTTCGCGTCGGAAGGCGCGACAGAACGGAGAGATAGACCTCCTGGCCGAATGACTCCGCATCGTTGGTCTTGATCAGGCGCGCCGAGAGGTTGCCGGCGACGGGTTGCAGGTATTTCTGCGTAGTCTTGTTGAAAGTCATGAACAGGGCTTGCCCGGTCGTCGCGGCGAAGCGATCGTTCTCGTCTTCGTAGTGTTCGATGAAGAGCTTGTAGTCCTTCTCCAATTCCGCCCGCAACTCCCCTTTTTTCTTCTGCGCTTTGACAACCTCGGTATAACCCGTCGCAGTCGCCAGCGAGACGGCAAGCTGTTCGGGAGTCAATGGACGAAGATTGAAAACGGCGTACTGCTTTTCCATGGGGCGCTCTTTGTCCGGCCAGATGCTGCCCCGGCGGTACGCTTCGGTCTGCATGATGTTGGCGATCAGGCGTTTGAGGTCGAAGCCGTGCGCCGCGAAATCCTCGGACAACAGCTCAAACATCTTGGGATGCGACGGCGCGTTGCCGCTGTGGATTTGATCGACCGGCTCGACGAGGCCGACGCCCATCAGCTCCTTCCACAGGCGATTGACGACGGCACGCTTGAAGTACGGATTGCCCGGCACGAAGGCGTAGTCCGCGAGGGTCTTGCGCGGGCTGAAGTCGGCGATGGTCGGCAACTCCGTTTTTTCCTTCTTCGTCTGCTTCTTGTCGCGCTTCGGCTCGGCGAAAATCTTGTCATCGAGAAAGCGCAATTCCGCCTTGAAGCTCTCACGCTTGCGATTCTGAAACACCACTTCACCGGCGTCGCGCTCGCGCAGCGTCGGTTTCGCGTTGACGATGGACAGCTCGGTTCGGGTCAGGAAGGAGGCCAGACCGTAGTAGTGATGCTGCTTCCATTCATCGACGTACGGATGATCGTGGCACTTGGCGCATTCCATGCGGACGCCGAAGAAGGTGCGGGCAACGGCGACGGTCATGCCATCGAGCCGTTCTTCCTTGTCGCTGGTTCGCAGTCGCACGCCGAGGAAGAACGCCGCCGGTTGCGTGGGACCGTCAATCGGCAGCAGCAACTCGCGAGCCAGTTTGTTCCAGGGCTTGTTCTCGGCCAGGCTGGCGCGAAGGTATTCGCGGAACTCCTTGAAGCCGAGGCCGGGGTCCGGCGATTTGCCGTTCATCCAGCCATGCAGCACATCGCACCAGTAGGCGGGCATTTCCGCATGGGCGAGCAGATGTTCAACGAGCCTACGTTCCTTGTCGGCGTTCTTGTCCTCGAAATACGCCTTCGCTTCGTCGGTGGTTGGGATTCGGCCCAGCAGATCGAGATAGGCACGGCGACCAAACTCCGCGTCCGAGGCGGGGCCGACCGGCCTGAGCTTGGCCGCGCCCAGGGCCGCGTTAATTTCGGCATCGACGGCCGCGCTGACTTTCGCATCGCCGAAGGGCTTGGCCTGGGCCAATGCACTCGTCGGGATCACAACGCCTAACATACAGGTGAGAAACCAACGCATCATGTTCTGCCTCGAAGGCGTGAGTTACTTTTTTGTTACCGTCCACAAACCAACGGTTGATTCTCCAACGGCAGCGGCGACGCGCGAGCCGTTGGGATGGACCGCCAGGCCGTAACCGCTATTGCGCTTCAGCGTCGCGATCGTGTCACCGGCCGGGCCGGTTGTCTTGCCCTTCTTGCCGAGCGGATCGAGCGATAGTTTTTCGAGTTTGGCGGGATCAAGGCGCATCACCTTGGTGTCGTTGAAGCCGGCGATGACGAATCGGCCCTGCGGATAGAACACGGTGTCGAAGCCGAGGTTCTCCGCGGCGACCAGATTGCCCGTTTGCAGGTTGTACAAGCCGAACTTGTTCTGGCCGGCCGCCGCAAGCCATTTGCCGTCGGGACTGATCGCGAGTCGAAAAACGCCGCTCTGCGCCGGGTCCTGCCCTTGCTGCTCGTTGACGTTGCCGAATTCGAGCGTGCGCACGATCTTCTTGGCGGCCAATTCGTAGACGACGATCTTGCCATCTTCGCCGCCGGTGTAGATGAACTTGCCGTCGGGGGACCAGGTGAGATCGCGTATTGGTTTGGCATGAGCGGAGTAGGTGTCGAGCGACTTCATTCCGTCCGAGTCCCAGAGGCGAACCTTCAGATCGCTGCCGGCCGTGGCGAGCGACTTGCCGTCGAGAGAATACGCGACCGCCTCGATCCAGCCCTGATGGCCGTCGACTTCGACGAGCGGTTTCGTCTTGTCGCCCCAGGCCCATTTACGCAGCTTGCGATCGGACCCGCCCGTAATGAGCCACTGCCCGGACGGATGAATATCGAAGCCGGTGATCCAGCCTTCCTTTTGCTCGGCGTGGTAATCGGGAAGGACGGTCGGCTCCTTCTTCCCCTTCGCGGCTTGCGGCTTGGCGTTCAAGTCCCAGATAGCGAGGCGCTTGTCGCTCACCTGCGCGATGAGCTTCGGCTCGGTGGGATGGAAACGCAAGCGAACCGTGCGGACGGGCGAGTAATTGTTGGGAACCGAGTACGTGGCGTCTTCCTTCGCCAGTACTAATGATTTTGGATCGTCCTGCGCGTTCAGAGCACAGAACGAAAACAACACGCCGGCGAATGCAAACGCGATACAGCGCATGGTTGTGGTCGCTTAAAAAAGCTCGTTGATCGGCTCGCCCTGGCGATTCTCCACAATCGGAATGGGCCGATCGCGGAAGTGGAGCTGCCGACGATGGTTGATGCCCAGGGCACGATAGAAGGTGCAGAAAAGATCGGCGACGCTGACGGGCCGATCGCGTACCTCGGTGCCGTCCGCGTTGGTGGCGCCGACGACCACCCCGCCGCGAATGCCGCTGCCGCCCAGCGACAGCGACCAGCTTCGGCTCCAGTGATCGCGCCCGCCGCCACCCTGGCCGTTGATCATCGGCGTGCGGCCGAACTCGCCCATGCACACCAGCAGCGTGTGGTCCCAAAGGCCCTTGTCGATGAGATCGTCAACGAGCGCGCTGACGCAATGATCGAACTCGGCGGTGATGTGCCGTTGCGTGCGGAACGCATTGCGATGTTTGTCCCAGGCGCCGCCGCGCTGGTGCTGGACGCGCACGAAGGAGACGCCATGTTCGATCAAGCGGCGTGCGAGCAAGAGGTCCTTGCCAAGGGCGCTCGCGCCATAGCGTTCGCGCAGGCGCTCTGGTTCGCGCGTGATATCGAACGAGACCTGCCGGCGCATCAGCGTGCTCATGCGGGCGAAGGCCACATCGTGCGACTCGACCAGTTCCGGCGGGCGGCCCTGGTTGAAGCTCCGGCCCAGCTGGCTGCGCAGGTTCTCGCGGCGATCCTGGGCAGCAATCTCCGCCTCTCCCGCGCGCGGCAAATCGGACGGCGGCAGGCCGTTGCCCGGACACGCCAGTGCCTGACACTCCGCGCCCAAGAACCCTGGGCCGGGTGTCGGAAACGTTCGGCCATCGTCTCCCATCGTCACGTACGGAGGCAGGCCGTTGCTGTTCTCGCTCGACAAGAGCCGCGAACAGATCGACAGCCAGTGCGGCGGCGACGCGATCGCGGGACTCGGCAAATACGCGCTCTGCGTGTGCAGGCCCGCGACGACGTGGTCGTTCGACGGCGTGCTCATCGAGCGAATCACCGCCATGCGATTGGCGAGCCGGGCCAGGTTGGGCATGAACTCATCGAAGCGGACGCTGGTGATCGCCGTCGGGATGGTCATGTGCGGCCCGGACGTGCGTTGCCCTGGCTTGGGGTCCCACGTCTCGAACTGGCTTGGTCCGCCGCTCATGTAGACGAGGATGACGTGCTTCTGCCGCCGCGCCACTTCTTGAGCGTGCGCCGCGGAGAACAGCGTGTCGAACCCGCTCAGGGCCAAGCCGCTGCCGGCCAACCCTTGCAGAAACAATCGGCGTGAAAAGGTGTGCTCTTGCAGGTTGCACGAGCCAAGTGGTGAGCGTACCATGTTTTTCCTCGGTGTATGGTAGCACGACGCTCCGCGTCGTGACTCACGACGCGGAGCGTCGTGCCACAATGGTGACTATGCCAACAATTCAGTGATCGGTCCGCTGCTCTCCTTGAAAGAGCGCACCGGGCAGCCGAGCTGTTGCAGGATCGTCAGGTAGAGGTCGGACATCGGCTTGCGTTCTTGCTGGTAGCGGATGTGCTGGCCGTGGCGGAAGCCGAGGCGTCGGCCGCCTGCCAGCAAGGTCGGGAAGCTCTTGCCGGAATGGCTGCTGATTTGCGCGCCGCCCAACAGCAGCACGGTGTGGTCGAGCAGCGTTCCTTCCGTGGCGCGAATGTCCTTGAGCCTGTCGATCATGCGGGCGAAGAGTTCGCAGAACATCAGGTCGCGTGAGGCGATGACGCGGGCATCCGCCGAATCGGGCGCCGCCTGGCCCCCCTTGTGGTGCACGTCGTGAGCGCCGCGCACGGGAGCGCCGGCGCGCATCGCCCAGTCGCGGTATTCGTCGTAGTTCGGCCCGCCTTCGCCGCCGAGGCTGTGCGTAACGACGCGCGTCATGTCGGTCTGGAACGCCAGGACAATCAGATCCAACATCAGCTCGATGTGCTCACGCATACTGTTGCGAGCCTCGGGCTGGACACGGACTGCCGCCTCATTGAAGCGAGGCCGACCGCGCTGGAGGATGCGTTCGCTGTCGTTGAGCCGGCGTTCCACCTCGCGGATGGATTCGAGGTATTGATCCAGGCGACGGCGGTCCGCGGCGCCGAGCGGACGCTGAAAGTCGCGGACGCTTTCGCCGGCCGTGTCGAGAATGCTGCGATTCAGTTCGAGTCGATTTTGGGCCTCGCGGAGCTGATCGCGGTCCGCGGGCGGGAATAGGCGAGTGAAGACGTTGCGATGGTTCGACGTCGCGGGAATGTCGACGCCGAGCGAGTTGCGCGAAAGCGTCGCAGTGCCGACGCCGTCGCCGAACGAGAGGGCCAGCGACGGCAGCCAGGTGGGGCCGAGATGCCGGGCGGCGACCTGGTCCATCGAGACGGTGTTCGTGATCGTGCCTGGCGTGAGGTTGATGTTGTGGCCCGTCAGCCAGTTGTAAGGATGCACATGCCCGCTGATGCGTCCCTGGATGTGCAGCAAATTCGTGAGCACGGTGAAGTCGTCGCGATGCCGGGCCAGCGGTTGATGCGTCGGGGCGATCGTGTAGTTGCGGCCCGTATCGCGCGGGAACCAGCCGTGCCGATCGATGGCGCCGGGGATGTAGAAGCACGCGAGGCGGCGCGGCTCGCGCTGGCCTGCCTGGGCGTGGACGGTGGAGCCTCCCATGATCTCCAGGTACGGCAGAGCCACGGTTGCTCCGAGGCCGCGCATGAAGGTACGTCGGTTGATCGGATTCTTCGGATTCATGGAGGACTCCTGCCAATGGAGGGTTGATTTTTGGGAAGCGGCTGCTGAGATTCGAGGAACGCTTGCGAGCGGACCACGGCCTTGAGCAGATCACGCAGCGGATATTCGCTGGCGCGATGTTCTTTCATGATCGCCGCGATTTCCGTGCCGTCGTCAATGCCGGGCAATCGGCCGGTTGCATAGATCACGAAGTTCTTCATGATACCGCGCACCATGTCGGTTTGATAGTCTTTCACGATGATCGATTTGAATTCCGCAAATGTCTTGAACTCCTCGCCGCGCGGCAATTGGCCGACGGTATCGACCGGCCGCGTTGTGCCGACGCCGCGCCAGGAGACGCGGCCATCGAGTTCGCCGCGGGCGTAGCTCTCGTGCTCGACCTTGCGCCAGCGGCCGCTGATGTCGAAGTTCTGAAACGCGAAACCAACGGGGTCCATGCTCTTGTGACACACGGCACATCGGGCGTCCTGCTGGTGCTGCCTGAGCAATTCGCGGAACGGCTTCCCCTTGTTCTTGCCTTCGGACGGGTTGAGTTCTGGCACTTCCAACGGCGGGGGCGGCGGAGGCTGATCGAGAATGTGGCGCAACGTCCAGGCGCCGCGGTAGATGACCCAGTTCTCGCCCATCCAGCACAGCATCGATTGAATGCCCGCGTGACCGAGAATGCCGCCGCCGCGCGGATCATCGGGGCGAAGTTTGACTTTGCGGAGTTCGCCGCCCTCGATGCCCGAGTAGCCATAGTGAATCGCCAGGGCATCGTTCATCATGGTCCAGTCGCTGACGATCAACTCCTTGGCGGGGCGATTTTCCTGAAAGAGCTGCGTGATGTAGGCGATGGTTTCTTCGCGCATGGACGCCTTGTAGTAGCGTGCCCACCGAAAATCCTGCATCTGAATGTAGTCCTGCGCAATCGTTATCGGCTGCTCCATTTCGAGCCATTGCATCACGAAGGGGCGCAGAAAGCCGTCGCTGCGCGGATCGGCGAGCAGGCGATCTACCTGGGCATCGAGAACGGCGGGATCACGTAATTTCCGCTGCGTGGCCAAACGGCGCAGCTCGGCGTCGGGCGGTCCGCCGGTGAGCATGAAACTGAGCCGCGAGGCAATGGCGTGCTGGGCGATCACAGCATCGGGATGCGCCGGCGACGCCTGATAGCGGAACGCGGCACTCATGAGCACCGACTGAAACGTGGCACGCAACGCATCGTCGAACGGCATGCCCTTGGCGCGAAGCTTCTCGTAGAGCTTCAGGAACGGCGCCTGTTCCGTCTCGGTCACGGGCCGACGCCACGCGCGATCGATCCAGATCGCGAGCAGTTTCTTGGCCGAGGATGCGTCATCTTTAATAGCGCTGACGTTGGCTTTCCACTCGGCGGGAGGCCAGGCGATGGTCACGTCCGGCTCGATGACGATTCGCTCCAGGACGAGGTACGGCGCCGGCTGTTTCTCCGGCGGTGTTGTCTTGCGATCGAAAAGCGGGCGGAACAAACCGGTTCCATTGGGCGGCGGATTCTTGTCCTTGGGGTTGGTCCGGTCCTCGTTCTCGTAGCCTTTGACGGCGTAGGGGATCTCGACCTTGTTGCTGAGGTGGACGCTCACGCCTTTGCTCTGCACGACCAGATCGCCAAGTTGAACTTCGTAGACCAGGCGCTCGGATGCCGACTTCCCCTCGCCCTCTGGGAGAGGGGCAAGGGGTGAGGGCACGCGGATTTCGCGGTAGTCGATGTCTTTGCCGCCGATCTTCACCCACAGGCGCGGATTGGGGATGCCGGCCATTGGTTTCATGGCGGAGACATCCAGAGTCAGACGCAGGACCCCTTCGCGATCGAGACGAGTCGGAATGGTAAAGCTGAACGTGTCCTGCTCGCCGACGGCGCGCGGCACGATGAGCATGCCGACGCCCGGCCGACCGATGGCGATCTGGCCGGGCACCTTGGCGATCGCGCCTTGCTCTTTCCAATCGTCGAAAATTTTCTTGTAGGGATCGGGTCCTTTTTTCACGGGCTGTACGTCACGAAAATTAGCCGAGAAGATCTTCCCTTTGGTCGGCTGCAGAAAATGAATGCCCGCCACGGCGCGGCGCGTCACCTGCAGCCACTGTGCGACCGCGTCCGATGCTTCTTGCAGCGCATCGGCCCCGGTGTCGAAGCCGCCGACCGTGCCGTCCCCCGGCAACGCCTGGGCAAAGTCGATCGCCAGCCCGGTGACGTCGCGCAGCGCCGCCGACAACTCGCGCCGATTGAGCCGGCGCGTGCCGCCGGGGCCTAGCGAGCGCTGTTGCTCGGCGATCCATGTCAAGAGTCTCTTCTTGTCCGCGTCCGCCGGCTGCGGCCGGTCCTTCGGCGGCATTTCGCCAGCCAGGATTCGCTCATGCACCATCGTCCACAGGTTTCGATTGCCCGCTTGCACGCCGGTGACTTCATCGAGCCGGAGACGGGATTCTTGCTTCTTCGGTCCATGGCACACGAAGCAATGTTCCTTGAGAAACGGCGTGACGAACTTCTGAAAGGCGGCGTCCTGGGCCGAAGCGTGGAAGGGACTCAGCAGAACGATAAGGAGCGCGCAGAATTTCCACGGGACAAAGGATGTGCATCTCGAACGGTGGTTGGGTCGTATCATTCTTACTAACCTGCCACGCTTGGCAACTGCATGCAGATTTAGATATTTTGAATTGAACCCCGTGGCCAGCGAGAGGTTTCGTTTCCGATGAGATCCGAGAGAAAATTCTTGGTGGGCTTGACCCTCTTCTTCGCTCTGGCGGGCATGAAGGGAATCGGTCAGCAGAAGAATCCCACCGATTTGTCGCTTATGACCCTGCACGGCCACGACAGCTGGGTCACGGCCGTCGCCTGCAGCCCCGACGGTAAACGCATCGCCTCCGGCAGCAGCGATGACCTCGTGATTCTGTGGGACGCGACCACTCGCAAGCCGCTCAAGAAGCTGAAGGTCAATAGCAAGGGCGTTACCGCCCTCGCATTCAGCCCGGATAGCCAACGCATCGTCTCAGCCCACTGGAACAAGACCCTGAAAATCTGGGATGCCAAGAGCGGCGAAGAAGTCTTCACCCTGCGCGGCCACAAGGAAAGCGTTACGTCCGTCGCCTTCAGCCGCGACGGCAAACGCCTCGTCTCCGGCAGCGCCGACGACACCATGAAGATCTGGGACGCCGCCACGGGCAAAGAACTGCGCACCATCGACCCCGACAACGAATACGACATCAACGCCGTCGCCTTCAGCCCCGACGGCAAACGCGTGGCCTCCGGCGACGGCGAGAACAACGTCAAGGTCTGGGACGCCGACACCGGCAAGGAGCTGGAACTCCTCGAAGGTCACGAAGCAACCGTCACGTCCGTCGCCTTTAGCCCCGATGGCAAACGCATCGTCTCCGGCAGCATGGACAACACGATTCGCATCTGGGATGCGGCGACCGGCAAGACGCTGCACACGCTCGTCGGCCACAAGGACAGCGTCGCCGCCGTCGCCATCAGCAAGAACGGCGCTCACATCGCTTCCGCCAGCGAAGATGCAACGGTGAAGATATGGAACGCTGACACCGGCAAGGAACTGGCGACACTGCGCGGGCACAAAGACGCCGTGATGTCGGTGACGTTCAGCCCGGACTGTCAGCGTGTCGTCTCGGGCAGCAAAGGCGTCCTGAAAATCTGGAACACGCCAAGGTAATCTCAGGGTTCGCCGACGCTCACCACAGTGCCGTCTATTTGCACAGGCTTCACCCCCGCGAATCGCTGCTCACCTGCGGGGCTTGGGATTACTTCTTGATGCCTCGCAGTTGCAGGGCGAACGGGTGCGCCGGGCTGATCTTGTCGGTCGGCAGGTCGATCGCCTTCGTCTCCAGCTTGAGCGGCTGGACAAAGCCGAGGCGCCAGTTCTCCACCTCATAAATGTTGTTGCTTGCTCGACCCATCAACAGGTAGACCTTGTCGTTCTTCGTATTGAGGAAGTGCCGGCCAAAATACGCGCCGCCGCTGTGCGAGTACATGCCGCCGGGTTCGAGTCGGCCGAAGCGGAAGCGGTCGTACATGAGCGTGTCGACGTAGAGGCCCTCGGTCGTGAAGACGAGGTAGATGCCGTTGCCGTCCATCATGCCCAGCAGGCCGTGATGCGGCGGGCTGATGTGCATGGTGGCGTAGACCTCGCCGGGCTGGGCGGCCCCGAACGCCTTGCGGCCCACGCGCCACGCGCGTTGGTAGCCCCCCTTGCCGTCGGGGACCAGGCACGTCAGCTTCCACTGAGCGCAGATTTGGCCAGCCTCGTCGAAGCGATAATCCTTGCGGGCGTCGGGCTTGTAGACGCCGGCCAGATAGAAGGCCTTGTCGGGATCGCCGGTGATGTCGGACCAGTTCCACAGGCTGCGGCCCAGCTCGTTGCCACCGTAGAGAGGCTTGAGCTTGTCGCGTTTGACGAAGCCGGTCCAGTCATCGACGAAGATTTGCTTCCAGGCTTTGCCGTCGTAGATCGGGTTGCCGTGCTTGTCGAAGTCGCGCGGCTTGAGGCGCAGCACGTCGTTGCCGTTCTGGCGGACGTGCATGATGGAGAGGTCGTCGAGAAACGAGTCGGCCCAGTAGGTGCCGCCGGGGCCTTTGTTGTCGCCGGTGAATTCGCTGTCCTGGATTTGGCCGTCGCCGTTGGCGTCATGCCACCAGCGGCCCTTGATGGCGGTGGCGGAGAGCTTCCACTTGTCGGCGTCGAGGCGAAAGATCATCCAGCTCCCGGCCGAGCGAAACGAGCCGCCGCCGAACGCGAGGTACTTGTGCCCCTTGAGATTGATGATGCGCGGGAACAGTCGGCCGCCGGGGAACGCGACCTCCCAGTAAGCATCGACGTGCCACTTGCCCGTGTCGTAATCGACGTGGTAGCGAATGATGCCCGGTGTGTTCAGGCTCGACACGTAGATGTGCGACGGCGACTCGGGATCGAGGCAGAAGCCGCCGGCCGCGTTTTGGCACAGGAACCACTGGCGCAGCAGTTTGCCGTCGGCGCATGACCATTCGCTGATGCGCATCGGGCCGGCGGTCTCGGTGACGAGAATGCGGTCATGCCCGGCCTTGTCGGTCCAGCACGCGACCTTGTGGAGGCCGACGAAGATGTTCGGATCGTACGCCCCTTCGAGCTTCTGATTCTTGCCGATGCGAGCGAGCAGCTTGCCGTCGGGCGAATACTTGCAGATCTGGCGTTGGCCGGGTTCGACGATGAAGAAGTTGCCCTGCCGATCCTGATCGAGATCGCCCGCGGAGGTTTGCGAGGCGTCGAGCGGGAACAGCGTTTTCCATTCGCCGGCGGGGAGGCCGTCCTTCAGTTCGATGGCTTGCACATCCCATTTGCCCTTGTCGATCTCGTGAGTCGCGAAGAGTCTGCTGCCCTTGTCGGCGCGCGCCATGGCGATCCCGGCAGCTTTCATATTGCCGATCTCCTTCACCGTTTTCCCCGTGTTGCCGTCGAGAACGCTGACGCGCTCGGCGTAAGGCTCCGAGACGTACAGGTACGGCTTCTTGCCGACCTTGACGACGGCGAGATCGTTCGGCGCCTCGCCGGGTTTCTTCGATAGCCGTGTGACGATGCGGCCGCGATTGTCTTTTTCGGTGCCGAAGAATTTCTGCGAGGGCGAGGTGATCATGCCACCGCGCGACACCCAGGTGTGCGTGCCGTCAAAGGCGCAAAGTTGGCCGCCAGCGAAGCCGGATGAGTCGAAGCTGAAGACGACCTGGTCGATGCCGACGTCGCGATTGAGATCGACGAGAAACGGGTTGCGCCAGTTCTCGATGTAGCCGGAGTAGAAGATCGCCTTGCCGCCGTCGGCGACGCTCACCTGATAGATCGGCTCGAAGACGTGGCCGTGGATCGGCGGAAAGCGATGATCTTGCTCCCTGGGCGGCGTCCACGAATCGCCCGGCGAGGCGATGAACTTCGGGATCAGCGAATGAAACTGCCCGTTGATCTTCCATTTCTGCGCGGGCATGAAGATGCCCTTGAACGTGTATTCGCCCGGCGGCACCGGCATGAAGTTGTCGTCGAGGCCGTTCCACTCGTCGGTGAAGACGCCCTGGTTTTTGTCGTTGACGGTGCGGACCGCACCTGCGAGGAACGTGCCGACGAGCCACTTGGGGTCATCCTTCGGCGCTGCGGCCAGGGTAACACGGTAGGTCTGCTCCTTGCCGCCGTAGGGCAAGCGATAGGTGACCTTGTTGGTCTTGGGCGTGTCCGTTTGCGGCAAAGCGATGACGGTCGTCAGCAGCCATAGGGTAAAAACCAAGCCATAACGAATGATCATGATGTTCCTCATCGGAAGAAAAACAAGCTCACGCAAAGGCGCAAAGGCGCAAAGAATTAACGCACTGACCCGCCATGACTCTTTTCTTTGCGCCTTTGCGTGAGATCGTATTTGATAGTTTCTGCGCTCGGTTCGTCGTGCCCCTGGTAAATAGGGCCGTAGCACGATCCGGCCGTACCGTCACTGCGACTTGCGAAGCTGCTTTGGCAGCGGCTCGCTCTTGCCGAGGTTCAACGGCGTGATGGTATTCTTCTCGAAGTCGTAGACGGCCGAATAGAGACCGACCCGGACCGTGACCTGCGGAGAATTCACCTGCCCGCGCAAATAAGGGCTGTCGAAGCGCATCGTCTCACCGCGTGCTGAAAAAGGTTGGCCGGCCACGAGCGACGGCTGCTTCCAATCGGTGAAGAACTCGACGGCGGGCAGGCGCGGGCCGGTGTAGCGGAGCGATGTTGTCGTCCAGTTCAGCGGCGCCTTCAGGATGGCTGCCTGGAATTCGTCGAAGGAACCGAACGACTGCTTGTCGCCCGCCTGCAAGATGACCATCGCGGCCGTTGAACGCGGCTGGATGTAAACGATGTCGTCTCCGAAGTTTCCCGGAAAACGATCATGGCCGCCTGCGATGAAGAGGCCCGCGTAGCCGGAACCGTTACTCAGAAAGAGCCAGCCCTTCTGCTCGGCGATCTTCAAATTGGCGGAAAACGCGATCGAACGCCGCGGCTTGGGTGCGAAGACGGCACGGGACATCATCAGGTTGTCGAGGCGGACCGACTCGTTTCGCCAGATGCGCTCCATGAAGAAGACGGCGCTCATGTCGTCGAAAACGAGGCGGTCCCAGGCGCGGGCGAATTCGCCGATGTAGTAATGGGCGGGAGTGTGGGCGGCGAGGATGTAGTGCGGCGTCACATACGCGGTGGTGACGCCGCCGTCGGCGTCGTGATTCTTGACGGCGGCGTGCGCGACAGGCCGTTCGAGCTTGCGAAGCAGAACGACCGGCGTCGGCATTTCGTAGCTGGTGGTCCACAGCGCGCCGCGCATGCCGGAGGTGTCGTGCGCGAGACGCCGCGATGGCTCGCCCAGGAGCAAGTCCTTCCACTCGCACAAGCCGCATTCCGGACGTGCGCTGTTGCCGCGCCGGCTGCCCCGGTCGCCGTGGACGGAGAGTTGCTCATCTTCGACGAAGCTGATATCAAGGAGCATCTTGAAGCGTTGTTTGAGAGGGTTGTCCTTGGCGCAGTCGTGGACGTTGAGCAGTGCGGCCCAGACGTTAAGCTGTGTTGCGGGATGCGCGAGACTGGACCACGTGCCGACGGACTGGCGCTTCCCGGCCCATTCCAGCCACCAGGCCGACCAGGCGCGATGCAGCTTGTCGAGCGACTTGCCGCGGATGTGGCGATTTTTGAAGTCGGGGTCGTCCTTGAGGATGTCGAGCACGAGCAGGAGCGACGTGCCCCAGATCAGGCGGTCGGCGGCCATGGGTAGCGCAGCATCCGCCAGTGCCGGCGGTTCCCAGCTCCGGCGCGGCGCCGTCTCGTTGATATGGCGCCAACACGATTCCTTCAGCGCCAGTTCCGTGGCCGGATCGAGTCGGCGTTTGCCGCCCGCACCGTAGAGTGCCAGGGCGCGAACGAAGCTGGGGCTCGACGTCCCCATCGGCTCGCTCGCGGAACAGCGATGCATGAGCAAGTCGTTGGCCAACTCATTGAGCTCGCCGGCGGCGAAGAGCGCCAGGATGGTCTCCATCGAGTCGTCGTCGAGGTTCTCGAGTTGTTGATTCGCCAGGGCTTCATCGCGCAGCGCCTTCGATTTTGCCCGCGTTGCCGCAACGAGCCGATCGACCCATTCGGTAGTCAACCGGGCCGCGGCCTCTTTTGGCGCGAGAACTTGAAGAGTACGCAACGCCGCGAAGCGAACGGCGGGATCTCCATCGAGTCGGTCAACGAGACCGGCGAGCGCCTTCGTCGTCTCGGGGTTGCCTGCGCCGCTCTCGACGAGAGCTTTGCACGCCAGGATTCGAATTTCGGGAGCGGCGTTGCCGATCAGCTTCAGCAATGCGGCGCTGTCGGCTTTCTTCGCCAGCTCGCGCGCGCCGACCACGGGATCGACGCGCAACAACGCGGCCGCTAGTTCGCGTTGGTCCAGGCTGTCCGCGAGAATCGCCTCGACGAGGACCGGGGTCAGCTCGTTGCCGCGTGCGGTGGTCGCGGCGATGGCCTTGGCCGCGGCTCGTTGTACGCGGTCGTTCTTCGAGCGGACGGCGGCGACCAGCGTCGGCAATGCCGCGGCGCCGCGCTTCGCCAGCGCGGCGGCGACCGCGTTGCGCACGATCGGCTCGTCGTCGTTCATCATGTCTTTCAGCGTGTCGATGCCCAGCGTGTCCTCCAGGGCTTGCACGGCCGCTTGACGCACGTCGGGGTTCTGGTCCTTGAGAAGCGGCTCAACTTCGAACCGTACGCCCGGCGCGATGCGCCGGGCCGCGCGTGCCGCGGCGACGCGCACCAGGAGGTCCTTGTCGCGCAGCATGTCGAGCAGCGCCCCCCTGAGCTTGGCGAACGATTTACGCGTCGCTTCCGTCGGCTTCCTGTCGAGCATGGACTTGTTGATGCGGTTGAGCAAGGCGATCCGCAGCCCCGCGTCGGGGTCGCCCAGGAGACCCGCATTCACGACGTAGTAGGGGTCGAGCTTTTCGAGCGCCGTCAAGGCGCGTTCCCGCACGATCGTGTTCGGGTGGCGCAGCGCGTCGACGAAGACCTTCTTGTGCTCTTCTTTCGGGTGCATCGTGCTGAGCGCGAGCAGCGCCTCGGCGTACACCCAGCGCGGCGGGTCGCTGTTGATGACCTTCACGAGCACCTCGATGCGCGCCTTGCCGTACTTGGCGAATTCCACCGCCACGGCACGGCGCGTCTGCGCGTCCTTGTCGTTGAACCCCGCGATCACCGGATCGCGATACTCGTCGTTCTTGGGGCCGGTGGGATAGTTTCGTATCAGAGACGTGAAGGCGGCCCGGCGAATTTCGGGCTGCGCATCTTCCATCCACTTGATCAGCGCCGCCCGACTCGTGTCGGTCCGCAGAGTCAGTTCGCCAAACAGCGTGGCAATCGCCGCCCGATCCGCCCAGTCCTTGGTTTTCGCCATGTCGTCGAGCAACGCGGTTTCGACCAGGCCAGGCAACTTCGACTTGGCTCGCCCGGCGAGCTGGCGAATGACCATCCCCGCAGCCAGCCTGACCTCCAGCGCCGAGTCGCCCGAGAGGAGCGGCACCAGCATCTCGATCGCTTTGGGACCATCGGCCTCGGTGCCTTTCAGCTTCTTGATCGCCTCGACGCGTCCAGCATCGTTCGGATCCTGCAATGCCCGCTTCAACCGGTCGATCCCGGATGGATCGCCAGCCAGGCAGCGGCCACACGCGACAGGCGCAATGGCGGTCGTCAGCAGCCACAGGGTACAAACCAAGCCATTGCGAACGATCATGATGTTCCTCATCGGAAGAAAAACAAGCTCACGCAAAGGCGCAAAGGCGCAAAGAATTAACGCTCTAGCCCGCCATAACGCCTTTCTTTGCGCCTTTGCGCCTTTGCGTGAGATAGGTTCGTCGTTCTATTTCTCCCACGTATCCGTGCGGAATGCGAGGGCGGGCAGGCCGTCGCGATTGAACAGGTTCGCCCACGGGTGCGTCAGGCTCCAGGCATAGCGAACGGCCACCGGCTCGGACACCAGCGCACTCGACAACACCACCGTGTCGCCATCGATGACGGCGTCGGCCCAGACGAATTTCTTGTCGGCGCCGGCAATCGCGAAGCCCTGGAGCTTGTCGCCGTGCTTGTGTGCCAGGCCCTGACCGACGTGCGTGAAGGTCACGCGCATCTTGTTGCCCTCAATCTTGTGCCCCTGGTAAATAGGGCCGTAGTACTCGACCTTCTTGCCGTAGACCAGGCCCAGTGCGGCCTTGCTTGCCCGGACGCCGTAGCCCGATCGGTTGACCGGGTGCAGTCCAGGGCACAGGTCGCTGCTGATCGCCATCGCCGTGTTCGGGTGCTTCATGATGCGAATGTAATCCTCACGGTATTTCCCGGTGCTGAGCGGCGGCACTTTGTCCGGCAACGACGCGAACTTGTCCGAGTACTTTGCCGCCGGATCGTCGTCATCCCAGGCGCAGCCATGGCCGCTCGGCTTCTGGATGTAGACAAACGCGAGGTCCAGTCCCCACGCCTGCCTCCAGCCGCGAATCAGAGCACCCATGAGCGTGTACTGATCGAGAGTGCTGATGCCCGTGCCGGCTTCTCCCTGATCCCAAAGCACGCCGCGAATTGCAAAGGGCACAAAGGACTTGAGGTTGCCATGGTAAAGCCCGCCGAAGGAATCCTTCGGTTCGGCAGGTTTTGCCGGTGGCTTCTTCTGGTCCGTTTTCGCCCTTTCCACGGCCTTTTCCCACGCGGCCAGATCGATCTCGTATTTCTTCTTCCGCTCTTCGGGCGTTTTCAGGAACTTCTGCGTTCCCGGTCGGCAAGCTGGGTCTGCGAGCAGCATCGCGTCGGTGAGCCACGCTCCAGAAGACGAGCCCGAGGCCGCACAGACGATCAGTCCGACTGGAACATCGAGTTCCTGGTGCAAACGCAACCCGAAGGAGAACAGCAAGGCGGAGAAGCCAGGACTCGTCCTGGGACCGGCTTCGACCCAGCCTTTTCGGCCGACGCCCGTCAGGCGAATTTTCGGATAGCTGCCGGCCATGAGCTTTCCAAGCACCGGATCGATGACTAGCCGGCTGCTGCCATGAGTGGTCATGTTCGACTGCCCGGAACCAAGCCAGACTTCGCCGACGAGCACGTCATCGAGTGTCAGGGTGTTGTCGCCGCGGACGGTGAGCACATCGGGGCCGCCGGCCTTGAGCGGATCGAGCTTGACCATCCAACGGCCCTTGTCGTCGGCCTGCGTCGATTTTTCCTGATCGCGAAACTTGACCGTGATCTTCTCGCCGGGATTCGCGTCGCCCCAGATCGGCGCCGGCACGTCGCGCTGCAAGACCATGTGGCTGCTGAGAATTAGCGGCAGCTTGACGTCGGCGCTGGCCCGCGCCGGCAACAAGGCCAGCGCCAGGCCGCTCGTCCACAGAATGACAGACAATCCACTGCGTTGCATGGTGACCGTCCTTTCGACGGGTCGGGACATTGGAGACGACTACCGACTCTTCTTTTCGAACGAGAATCACTTCGCCTTTCCGCCGCCGAGTTGCTTCAGGATCCACTCGGCCGATTTCGCGCTGGCTCCGGGCGGCGTCGTGTGGCCACGCGGCTGTTTCGCGACGTGCAGCTCAACGCGATCCTCCAATTTGCGGGCGCTCGCGGCGTCCTTGATCCTGCGGGCCAGGTCGACGGCGTGCTCCGTGCCGACGCGGCTGTCGCCCTCGCAGATGGCGATCCAGACAGCCCGTCCGGCCAGCTTGTCCGCCTGCCTGGACAGCGCCAGCGATTTGGCCAGTTCGTTGTCCTTGGCGGCGCGGAATTCTTCCATGGCGGTCAGCACCGTGACCGGGGCATAGCCGACCGCGCAGCGCACCCGTTCGTCGTGCGCGGCGAAATGCAGCGCAAGGAACCCGCCGCGGGATGTCCCACAGATCGCGACTTTCGCCGGGTCGGTGTAGCCATCGGCAATCAGGTGGTCGAGCACCCGCGTCATCTTCCGATTCACCTCCGCGACGAAGTCTTCGCCTTTCTGGCAGCGGCCAGACCAACTCGACAACCCTGGCAGGTCAACGGACGCGCACAAATATCCGTGTTCGGCCAGCACGTTGCCGCACTGGCGAAAGTAGGGACTCCCGAGCGCGTCGCTGATCCCGGACGCCAGGATGAACAGCGTCGGCGCCGGCGCTTTCGGCTTCTCGCCCCAGATGCCAAAACGATCGCCTGTCTTGGTCTGAAGCAATTGCACCTTGCGCGGCATCGGCTCCCCGGCAGACGCGGCCGCGCACATCACACCGAGCATGAGCGCGATTAGTAGTCGTTGATTGCAGTTCATGTGCGTCAACCTCTGGGCCAGTCGTCAATTCGGCACAGGCGAGCCGTCGATCCGAAAACGCCGGCCCACGTTGCGCGGCGGATCGGCCCACATCTCCACGTTGGCGGCAATCTCGCCCGGCAACTGCAGGCGGACATCATTGCGGATGCCTTCCCATGCCGACGCGTGCCGGCACAAAATATGGTTCCAGCCTTGCTTCAACTCGATGGCCTGCTGATCGACGGGATGCGTCACCATGGGATTGTCCTTATCGATGCGATAGGCGCGCAAGCCTCGACCATTGACCCAGGCGGCGACCAACACGCCCAGCCGCGTCTTGCCATGCGGCTCCTGCCCGTAACCGTGGAATTCGATCTCGGCCGGCGAGTCCTGCGGCAGATGAATCCAGGTCGAGAAGTACGCCAGGCCGGCGCTTTTCTCCATTTGTTCGGCGGCAGGATAGGCGACCGGATCGCGGTGCAGATCGCGCCTGACCCATTTCACTTCGCTTTGGTTACCCGCGACATCCTGCGTCAGCTCTCCGTTCCATTTCGCATCCAGGTCGATCACGCCCTTGCTGCCGGGGTCCATCGGATACAAGCCGCTGCCAAAGCTCCGGGCAAACATGCTGAAGAGGAGGTTGTAATTGCGGATCTCCTTCGCTCCGATCGGCGGAATCGTCCAGTTCTCCGGCCGTTCTTTCAGGCGGGGATGTCCGAGCGGTCCGAGGGCATACCATTTCTTCAGGCGCACGCTGACCAGCCGATCCACTTTCGTCTTGGCGAATCGCCCCGGTTCAGCAGGCACGCGCGTTCGGCCCCGGTCGCTGTCGAAGCGAACGGCCTGATTCGCCTTTACCTCGATCATCGGCGCATCGGCTGTCGGGTGCGCTTCGATCATGCCGGTGAATACGTGGACTTCGACGCTGTCATCGGCCAGCACTTGCATGCCGAATTCGGCCCCGCGCTCGACGAGCCGGCCCATGGGCGAGTCGATCGTGAAACCGCCGGCGCCCGGCCGACTCGACGCGGTCACCTTGCCGCGCGACAGCGTCATCTCGGCATCGCCGCGGATGACGACCTTGCACGGCGCCTCCAGCACGACGCGCTCCCCCTTGGCGAACTCGACCGCGGCGACCCCCTCGATCAGTTCGAGCGTCTGACCGGCGCGCAGCCTGGCGTCCGGCCTGGCGTCGTCGGCCCAGCGGCATTCTTCCGCTGCTGTTAGCTGCGCGACCGCCGAGTGCGTCGGATGGGCACGATTGGCTTGAATCGCCACGTAGATGCCCAGCGCCACCAGGATCATGGCGGCCGTCGCCGCGAGCCAAAGCGCCAGGCGCTTCGCCCCCCACGCGTCTCGAATCGTCGCCGCCGGCGCCGGGTTGGCAAACTCGGGTGTCGCGAACGCCCACTCCAGGAGCGTGTGCATCTCGACGTGACGCCGATAGAGTTCGCGGGCCTCCGCGTGTTCCCGCAGAAGCGCGTTCAGGCGTGCGGCGTCATCAAGGGACAACTCGTCGTCCGTCAGCCTGGTCAGAAGGGGCGCGAGTTCGATTTCAACGGGGGTCATGACATGCCTCCCTCCGCCTGAAGCCGGCGGCGAACGCACTCCGCCAGAGCTTGACGGATGCGGTAAAGCGAAGTGGCGACCGAGGCAGCGGTTCGATGCAAGATGTCCGCGACCACGCGGACCTTCTTGTCCTCGCGATAGCGCTCTTCCACAAGACGTCGGTCGGACGCCGACAGTCGATCGAGGCATTCACTCAAGGCCCGCAACGCCGCGTCATCTTCCGAAACGTCGCCGCCGCTCTCCTGTGCGAGCTGGGCCAGCAGTGCGTCGTCGAAGAGCAGCTTGTCGCGCTGGCAGGCTTTGCGATGCGCGAGAACCTGATAATAGGCGTGCCGCGCCGCCCACGCGCCAAAGTCGCGCACGCCGGCAAATTCCTCCTCTTTCTGCAGCAGCAAGAGGTTGGTCTTCTGCAGGACATCCTTCGCCTCATCGGTGCGCGGCAACAGCTTCAGGATGTAGGCGTACAGCGAACGCTGGCATCCCATCAAGGCACCGAGGAACGCAACGTGACTTTGGTCTGCGGACATACGATTCGCTCCCTCGCAAAAATATGTAGCCGACGGAGAGCGAATATCACGCGAAACTGTTGCGCCGAGATGAACTATTATCGTAATCGGAACGCTTGTTCAATTGCCGGGCTTCTTGGGAAAACGATTGACGAAATAGGCCTGCCATTCCTGGAGATGATCGACCATCGCACGCTGGGCTTCCTTGGCATCCCGTTTTTCCAGCGCGTCGAGGATGCGAACATGCTCCTCAAGGGCGTGTTCGAGTCCTTCGGGCGTGGTTCCCAGTTTATTGAAACCGCGATGCAACAGGTGGTAGCGGGCGATATCCTGCCAGAGCCGCGGACTGCCGCTGGCCTTGGCGATGGCGTTGTGGAATTCTTCGTCGAAATCGGCCCAGAGTTCGGTCCAGTCGGCCCTATCGCGATTCTGGGCCAGCATATCCGCCGTTTCGCGCAGGTGGGCCAGCGTCGCGCGGTCCATGCCCTTGGCTGCGAGCCGCGCGGCTTCGCCTTCGAGCAGCTTACGCATTTGATAGAGATCGTGGATGTCGGCGGCCGTGAACTCCGCGATGACCGCCCGGTGATTGGCACGCTGCCGCACCAGGCCATCTTTCGCGAGCTGGCGCAGGGCATCGTGAACAGGCGTCCGACTCACTTGGAGTTGCCGTGCGATAGCTACTTCGCTGACGATTGTGCCCGGTTTTAGCTTGCCCGAGATGATGCCATCGAGCATGGTCTCATACACGGCATCCGAGAGGCGTTTACCAGCCCTGCATGCACCCTGAATGGTCAGGGTCGAAACCATGACAGATCCTCAAGAGAATAGTACACAACAAGTGAATGCACTTCCTATTATGAAGTATACCAGATTTGTGCCGTTCCGAGTGCGAGTGCGGGAAAAAGAACGAACCAAGTAACGACCCGGACAGCACCTACTCAACAACGCCGCCCTGCGCGGCAAGGAGAACGAGAACCATGATTCGCACGATTTGTTTCACCCTCTTGGCCATGCTGGCGGTTGCCTTGACGGACACGATCGGTCAGGAAAGGGAGAAAGCTCGTCCCAAGAGCATCACGGGCATCGTGTCGAAGGTCGATGCGACCTCGTTGACGGTCACGCAACGCGGCGACGGCGGCGACCGCTCAACGACTTTTGCCGTTGGCGACAAGACGAAAGTGACCGTGCAAACGAACGAGGATCAGGCCGTCAAAGGCGAAGGCGGGGGAGAGCGAAAGATTCCCAAAACGCGCGAAGGCAAATTGGCCGACGTGAAGGCCGACAGCCGCGTGACCGTCACCTTTGCCGAAGCGGGCAAGGCGGATAGCATCCTTGTGCTGCGCCCGACTCCGCCGCGCAAGAAAGAAGGCGAAAGGTAGATTGAATATTCAGTCGTACAACAAGGAGATATTTTCATGTATCGTCGATTCGCAATCACCTTGGCCGGTCTCGTGGCCATTTCCGCTGCCCTCGGCCAGGACAACCCTTTGCAGAAGGCGCTCAAGGATGTCGATGTGCAAGGGGAGTGGATCTACAACGACCTCCCCAAGGGGTATGCCGAGGCGAAGAAGACCGGCAAGCCGATGCTGGTCGTGTTTCGCTGAGTGCCGTGACTGGGCTGCAAAAGCCTGGACGGGCAGGTTGCTCGTCGTGACCCTCAGATTACCGAATTGCTCGACAAATTCGTGTGCGTGCGGCTCATCCAGGCCAACGGCATGGATCTTTCGTTGTTCCAGTTTGATTATCGCCTGACCTGGGCGGCTTTTTTCATGAACGCCGACCGCGTCATCTATGGTCGTTATGGAACCCGCGCAGACCACAAGAGCCAACGCGGGGCGCCGGAGTCGGCTCAAAACGTCTCACTCGACGGCATGAAAAAAGCGCTCGAAGCCGCCCTGGATCTGCACAAGAATTATCCCGCCAACAAAGAAATGCTGGCAGGCAACATCGGCCCGGCCCCGAAATACAAGGCCCCGGAGGAGTTTCCGAGCCTGGCCAAGAAATTCAAGGCGACCATCGAACCCAATGGCCGCGGCTGCATCCATTGCCACACGGTGAACTCGGCCCAGGCCAAGTTCAACCCCAAGGACGATCGCTGGTTGTTTCCTTATCCCATGCCTGAAACGATCGGGCTGGCCCTGGATCGCAAGGAGAGGGCGAAGATCAAGTCGGTGCTGGCCAATTCGCAGGCCGAGAAGGACGGCTTCAGGGCGGGGGATGAGCTGCTGACCCTGCGAGGCCAACCGCTCTTGTCCATCGCCGACGTGCAGTGGGTCTTACACAATGCGAAAGATTCCGGCATCCTGGACGCCGTCGTGTTGCGTGATGGCGCCAAGGTCGATCTGAGGCTCCAGCTTCAGGCCGGCTGGAGAAAGTTGAAATAGGCATCGCTAGACGCTCTCAAACCTAACAAGACGGAGAATATCATGATCAAGGCCCGAATGCTGACGTCCGTTGTCGCTCTGCTGTGGTTGTCGAGCACAGCTGTTTTCGCCTGCCCGGAATGCGAAAAGCTGGCCAAGGCCGGTCTGCAAGCCAGCGGTACCGGCACACGCTGGTCCGATCCGGCCACCTGGGCCGGCGGCAAGCTGCCCCAGGCCGGGCAGGCGGTCGTCATCCCCGAAGGCAAGAGCGTCATTCTCGATGTCAGCCCGCCGCAACTGAAGAGCATCCTCATCAAGGGGCAACTCCGCTTCGATCGGAAAGACATCGCTCTGAACGTGGGCTGGATTCTCATCGTCGGCAAAAATTCGCTCCTGGAAATCGGCAGCGAAACCGACCCCTTCAAGCACAAGGCCGTCATCACGTTCTTCGGCGCCGATGCCAAGGAAAACGTCATCGGCGACGCGCAGCTCGCTGCTGGGACCAAATTTCTCTGTGCGATGGAAGGCGGTCGTTTGGAGCTTCACGGCAGCCGACGTGACGCCGTGAGCTGGACCCAACTTGAGGCCCACGCCGAGGTGGGCGCCCGGCAGATCACCCTCAAGGATGAAGTGGCGTGGACGGCCGGCGATCGGATTTGCATCGCCCCTAGCGGTTATGACCCCCTCGAAGCCGAGCTCGTCACCGTCACCGAAGTCACCGGGAAGGTCGTGAAGTTCGAGCCCGGGCTGAAATACAAGCACTGGGGCACGTTGCAAAAGATTCAGGACCGCTTCCTGGATGAACGCGCCGAGGTCGGGCTGTTGACGCGCAACATCGTGCTGCAAGGCTCTGACGAATCGATCAAGTCCGGCTTCGGCGGCCACGTCATGATCATGCCCGGCGGCACGGCTCACGTTGAGGGCATCGAGTTCTTCCGCATG
>SYHD01000048.1 GCA_005799265.1 Planctomycetia bacterium
CCGGCAACCGCAAAGTAACCAAGACGTTCCGCGAGAATCAAGTGCAAGCGTTCATGAGCTTGGTCCGAACAGTGTACCCCTGAACCCCGGTGGGCCCCTTTTGGGCGCCGATGTGGGTCCCTTTTGGGCGCCGATTACCAGCTCGCCTTCTTTTTTTTGGTCGTCGTCTCTTGCCACATAGCCATCGTCGTCGTAATCGATGATTCCCTTCAATTTGGATATCGGGTTTTCGACTTCAAATAGGGGCGCATTGTCTTTCTTAGCATCGGCGTCGGCATTGAAAATGAGAGTAAGAAGGTACTGGCTCCGGGCACCCGTGACTGCCTGCCCTACGAAGGCGCGGGGATCCAAGTACCTGGTCGGATCCTTATACCATAGGATGCTTCCCTGAATGAGGTCTTTTGGTTTGTCGGCATACTCGAAGCAGAGGTTGTCGGTGTAGTAGCTTTCGTTGCCATAGTTGAAGGTAAGATCGCCACTGAGCGTGGCTTCGCGAATGCCCTCATGTCCAGGAATAGTCAGAGAATGAAAAATCATGGGTTCTGATTCGGCGAAAGAGAGGGGCACCTCTTCGCCGTCGAGTCTCAGGTGGAGTTTCTTTGCCTGTTTCTTCCCTTCCTTCCCCTGCACAAATCCTCTGAACGGCTCTGCGGCTACACCGGTGCTGGGGGTCCATTTTAGCTTGTTTTCAAATAGATATTTGCCCTTTTCAATCGGCACTGAGCCGATAATCCTTCCCAGCACGATTACGTCACTCGCCACGTCTCGCCCAAATAGATTAGACGGGATTTCCTTGATGGTCACGTCGAAAACCAAGCTGGTATTGTCGTCAGCGCTATCCTTTTTTGCTTTCGACCTGGTCTTTCGAATAATGGTTCCGCTGTAATTGGTCCTTTTGCTTCGGGCCGTCCGAACGTCGAGATTCACTTTGTAAACGTCGTTTTGCTGCTCCCCGGCGTTCTTTTTTTCGCGCGAATAGAAATTGATAGTGATGTTGCCGGTAATGCTGCAGGGATAATCCCTGATAAAAAAGAACCAGACTCCCCCCGCCGAGCTACCGCATATCAAGAGCGCGCCGAGCGCCATCCCGAAGAACAAGGCCAATATGCGCCTCATACCCTGGCGGGCGCGCGGTTTCGCTAGTTTGGATACCTGTTTCTCAGGAGGCGGATCGTAGACGGCGGTGCAATCATTATTCACCATCAACGACGCCGAACAATGCGTGCAACGAACACGTTTACCGGCGTGGCTTGGCAGAAGCTTCAAGCGCTTAGTGCATTTCGTGCAATGGAGCGGCATGTACGAATCCTCTTTCTTGGCTCCACGAAGACGATCAACTACTTCATGTCGCGAGCCACTTCAAGGAGAGTATTACGAGTCGGTCACCGAATCATATCCCCTGCTAGCTTCGCCGAAACCACCCTTTACGCAGTCATCACCTGATCGGAGCGTTACTTGGTTTGAATCCTCTTGAGTGCCAACTCCGCATTTTTTTGAAGCTCGGGAGTGAATAAGCCGTATTGCGCGGCAATTGTCTTGCCATCCTTGTACACTTGCAAGGAAAGAATGGCATCTTTGGCCGCTGGGCCTATGTGCCCCAGAGCCTTGATTGCCATAAGGCAGAGATAGGGATTTTTGTTTCGTTCCTTCAGGATGTCCCTCAAGTGAGGAACCGCGTCCTTGCCGATCTTGGCAAGGCTGTCGGAATAGACGTCGTAATCCTTATCCTTCATGAATTCCTCGAAGCCTTTTTTTGTTGCGTCAGTGACGGCTTGTTGGTAAGCCTTCATCTGTTTCTGGTAATCCTCATCAAACCTCTGTTGCTGCAACTTGCTCGTTGATTGCTTTCTGACAGGCTGCAAAGGGATATTAGAAGGCTGAGGCAGCGGTATCTCTCCAAAAGCCATAATGAGTCTGGGAGCGGCCGTTTTCGCGTCTGGACCGATGACTCCCAAAGTAACCGCGGCCGCCCGGCGGAGTTCACGGTCTCTCTCGAGCAAGATGTCACTGAGGCCCGCTACTGCCACTTTTGCATCGGTCCCGCATTTCCCCAGGGAGACGACGATTACCTTGCGCACCTCGGTTTCGGTTTCCTTTGCCAACGCTCCCGTGAGGATTTGGGCAACATCTTTTCCCTTGACCTCGCCAAGAGCCGCGGCAGCGTCGATTCGAAGCACCTTTTCTTTGTCGGTAAGGCCTTCGGCAAGAAGCATGACCGCCTCGGCGCCTAGCTTGCTGAGATGATTTAGCGCGAAGGACCGAATCTCCGGATGATTGCTTTTGAGGATGGACCCAAGTGTCGGCAGATCGCTCTTGTCGAATGGGCCGAGTTTTCCCAATGACTGCAGAGCGACGGCGCGCATGTCAGCGTCATCGAGAAGTGCAACCAGAATTTCAAGGGAATCTTTGACGCGCCCCATCTTGCCGATTGCCACGATCGCTTCGCGACGAAGGCCCTTGTCGCTGTCCTTCAGGGCAACTCGTTGCAGGTCGGCAGCGGCCGGCCTGGCATCGACTCCCAGATTCCCAAGCATCTCGGCGGTCAGAAGAGCAATTCGTTTGTCTTCGTCCTTCAACGTTTCAGCGAGCGCGGCGACGTCCTTCGAGGTCTTGGGGCCGCCCAATTTTTTGATGATCTGCACGCTGTAAAGACGGACATCGACACTCGGGTGCGTCAAGACTTTTACAAGCTGTGCCAACTCGGAAGGCGGCGGCACACCGAGCTTCGCCAACGACGCGAAACTGACGGCCTGAGTAGGCTTGTCCCTATCATGCAACGCTTCGAACAACCCAGTAAAAGCGAGTTGTTTGGCATCAGCACTGGCTTTGCCAAGCCCCTCCGCTGCCTTGCTGCGAACCTTCGCCTCCGAATCCTTCAAGGTATCGACGAAGATGGCCGCGATATCTGGATTTACCTCGCCCTTGCCAAGTATTTCCATGGCATAGAGCCGGAGCTCGGCGTTGTCATCCTTGAGCACTCCCTTGATGGCAATAAGGTCGGCCTTGCTATTCACTCCCAGGCTCGTCAGGTGTTCCTTGACGTATTCGCGAACCCCGGCGTCATTGTCGGCCAGGGCGTTCAGCAATGGGGGAATCACCCTGGCCCGATCAACCTTGTCCGCAGCAAACATCGCCAATGCGCTGACGACATCCAGACGAACATCTACTTCCGTATCTTTCAACGCTGCCGTTAATAACGTGATGGTTTTGGTACTTACGTCCGTCATTTTCCCTGCCGTTCGAGCGGCATAAACCCGTACCGCCACGTTTTCGTCTTTCAGGAAATCCACCACGGCATCGTAGTCCGCCTTTTCTGGAGCGCCAATTTTTTCCAGTGCGAGAGATGCCTCACGGCGAATGTCGGCGTCTTCGTTTTTCAGTAAGGGGATCAGTCTGAGAATGGCGCCTTTCGCCTGCAACTCTCCAAGAACTTGAATGGCGATCAACCTCTGTTTGGGATTCTCCACCATCTTGAACAAGGTTGGCAGATCGACTTTCGGCAAAGCGAAGGCGGGCGGCGAGACGGGCAGGCAGTCCAGCACGCCCATCATGACCAGCGAGCCGCCGCGAGGGGAAGATGAATTGCGAAGGCGTAGGCCATAGCCAGGTCCTTGGGACTGGGGAGCAAAAAAAAAGGGCTTCGCGTCGGCTTGCGACTGTTTGCCGATTACCAAGGATGACCTGTTCAGCAGGTGCAAATCGAGCTTTTCAGAAACCCCATCGCAGACGCCGACCATGGCGCGTTCGCCGTAACCCAAGTCCATATTGGTGACTTTCAAGGAGGCTCCTTCTTTGAGGACGCCCCCAAAAACCGCCCATTGATTGGGCGCGCTTCGAAAATCGAACTTCTTGTTTCGTTTTGGTCCGTGTACTCGGTTCAGGTCGGTGACAAGTGTTGCCAGGGCTGATGTTGCATTATCCAGGTTCTTGAATGGAACGGCCCAGCCATCCCGCTTGAGCACCACCAGGGAACAGATGCACGGCAGATTGTCTCGTGAACTGAACAGAGTCAACTTCAAAGTATAACTGCCGGTAAAGCGTGGTGTGAAGGGGGCAATGGCCTCCGGTTCGCTTCCCTGGTCCAGGGCGACCGTGCGATTGTCGTAATTATCCGTAATCGCCAAATCGATGTCACGGGCGTCATTATCACCAGCAGCAAGAAACAGGTAGTCCGTGCCAGCCGTCAGCGGATATCCGAAGCTGATGCTGCGCTTGCCCTCTACCCAGGCGGCCATGATGGAAATGTTGTCGTTGTAACCATAGCCACCCAGCTGTTTTGCATTCGCGGCAAGATTGGTGACACGGGTCATGGCTTGCACAAGAAATGGACCGCCGGCATTGTTTTGGCCAACGGGTTGCCCCACGGGAAGGGGAGGCAACTCTACCGGTGTTTCCTTTTTCTCGGTTGGATTGTCCTTGGTTGTCGTTTCCTTTTTCTCGGTTGGATTGTCCTTGGTTGTCGTTTCCTTTTTCTCGGTTGGATTGTCCTTGGCCGGCGTTTTTTTATTGTCCTGTGCCTTCTGGGACTTGTCTTTGTTTTCAACCACCTTTTTGTCGTGCGTCCCTATATCGAGGAAATACAGAGCCCCAAACACGCCCATGCCGCCGAGACAAGCAACACCGGCAACGGCAGCGACCGCGACGACGGCGATGATTGCCTTGCTCTTGCCGCCACGTTGCTTGGATGAAGCCGATCTTTTGTCCGCAGCGCTTGACGGCTTTTCATCGTCGGCGTCACGTCGCTTCGTGTTGCGCCTCGCGCTGGAGTTCGACGAAGATAGGGCAGTGACTGGCTGCTTTTTTACCGCGGTGACTGGCTGTTTTTTCACAGCGGCGGCATCCTCCGCAGCGGGAAACAGCCCCTTGATGGTGTTGGCTATAACCGAATCGGACATGCCCTCTTTCCACACTTTGTCGGTGGGTTGCAATCCCCCGGACTTGGCGAATGCCTGGAGTTGAGCGGAGGAAAACGGGCCATGCTTTTTCCCGTCGCGCTTGTAATACCACTTGGCGACCATCGTAGTTCTCCTGGCAAGTTGCAATTTCTGGCAATAGTCCCGTGTCTATCTTGTCTGGGTATAGTCCCGTGTCTTAACTTGTATTGCGACCAACGGCCCAGGATAGTGACAAGAAATCTCGAAAATATGGACAATAACGTGAAAAATGGAATTGCCCGTTATCTTCTTTCCCCAATTCATTGAGTGCAAGAAAAATCTGGGGCTTTCTTGGCGATTTGTGGAAGCCAGCGCCGAAATCGTTCGCTGCGTCAATTACCCGCCACATGGATTATCGAAGATAAATAAAAATTTATTATTGATCTACGATACATTTTACTTATACTTATCTAATCTGAATTTTTAATGCGCCTTTGTAGGCTCGTGCCTTCCGAAACTTTACGTTTCGCCGTGACTGTCCATCCAGCCGATTCATGTTGCTTTGCGCTACAGCGTTCAGGTGCGCACGTGGCCGCTGCAACATCATTTTCGAAAAGGAGCCCCGATGTTCCGCCGTCAACGGTCTGCGTTCACACTGATCGAGATTTTGGTCGTCATGGCCATCATCGGCATTCTGATCGCCATTTTGGTTCCCGCCGTGCAGAAAGTACGCGAGTCGGCCGCACGGGCGCAGGCGCAAAACAACCTCAGGCAGATTGGCTTGGCCACGCACAGCACCTATGACACGGCCCAGAAGATGCCGACGATGTACGGCACCTTCGCGGGCGTAGACGGCAGCATCTTCTTTCATCTGCTCCCGGCGCTCGACCAGGGCCCACTGTACTTTCAGGGACAAAACGTCGCACGTCAGGTAGCCCTGCCGGTTTTTCGGCATCCCGGCGATGGGACCAACAAGGGTTTGTACTCGTTGACCATCAGTTCCGACATTCCACCGTGGGCGACCGGGAGCACCGACTGGGGCTTGGCCAGTTTCGCCGCCAACTGGCAGTTTTTCGGCGATGAGGGCATCACGCTCCAGGGGGTCGGCGATGGGACCTCCAACACCATCATGTACAACGAGAAATACGCCGTCGCCAAGAACGGCGGCGTCGTGACCGGCGCCGGCTTGTGGGGCTACGGCGTGCGCGCGACACTTAGCGCCGCCCAGCGCCTGGCATCGCTGCCCGCCGCTCCCACCACCGCCGACTTTGCCGCCGTCAAGTTCCCGACGACCTCGAGCGCATTCCCCGATTACAACTACCTCTACAACAAGGCCTGGTGGGCGCGAACCGGCTACGTCAACAACGCCGGCGCCTCCGGCTCCCTGGGTCAATGGCCGAACACGGCGACGACGCTCACTCCCTGGCTTTTCCGGTGCATGCGCTGCGCGGAATACCAGCCCTCGTCGGAGAAACTGAACGTGTACAAGTCCCAGAGCATATTGCACGGCGGCATGTTGGCCTGCATGGCCGACGGCAGCGTGCGTATGGTTCCGACCGGCACCACGGACCAGAACTTCTGTGCCCTCGAAGGGCCCAGTGACAACGAAATCTACGCGGGGCCATGATTCCGTCTTCTTCCTGGCATACGGTGCCGATCGTGCGCTCAATCCTTCCAGATACACGATTGGAACGTAGGCCAGCCGCCGGTCAATAAGACTTCAAACGGTTGCAGAGGCTGACACCACCGATGCATGGGGCAATTTTCCGAAGACTGGGACCGATCGCGATTCTGTCGCTGACCTTGCTGGCATCCTCGAGCGGTTGCGGGGCTCGACAGGATCCCGTAAAGGCACGCGCCGTGGTCGAGATTGCTTTGAATAGCTGGAAAAACGCCGAGGACGCTGCGCAACTGGCGAACCAGGGGATCGAAATCACGGAACCAGATTGGCAAGATGGGCATCGCCTGCTCGATTATTCCGTGAAGGATGCGACGTTACAGCCGCAGCAAGGGCCGCGCGTCGTGGTCGTGTTGAAGCTGGAAGACCAGCGCGGTATGAAGTTCGAAATCGAGGTTGCCTACGAAGTCATTGCCACGGACAAGACGCAAGTGAAGATTGGCCGCGATGCGTTTCATGTGCCTTGAAGGTCAAGTCGTGGTTCCATTCAGGTTCTGAAAGCAACTATGCTGTACCGGACGCGCTTGCTGCTGCTTGTATTTGGCCCGCTCTGCGTGGGCTGCGCGAAAACGCCCGGAACATCCCTGGCAGCGAACGACACGGTTTACCCGATCGTGAGTTGCCCCAAGACGTGGCATGCCGGCAAGCCCGTGGTCATGACGGTCAAGCTGGGCCGAAAAGGCGCCGACACGATCAAGCCGCGGATGATGCACAAAGAGGACGTGCCGCTCGATCCGGACCTGCGCGCGACCTTCGTCTTCTGTCGCGGCAACGACGTGCTCAAGACCTACACTGACGTGAAGCTGGTCCCCGATTGCTGAAGCGACGGCAAGAGCGATTTCAACGCTTCGGTCGAAGCAGTTCAAGTTCCCACCGACGCGACGTCCGCGCAGGTCAAGGTTTCCTTCACGATGCCGGCCGAGAGGCTCGACTTTCGCCACGCCGAGGCGACCATTCCGATCGAGCCGGCGCCGCGCAAGAATGCGGGCAACCACAGATTGCCGCACAAGATTCGCGAATAAGATGTAACAAAGCGTAAGCGAAGGAAGGTATTACGTTCCATTCCATCGCACAAGGGGAGTAATATGACGAAAAGGACCCTCAGCGCGCTCTTGCTTTTGGCCAGCGTGATCCTGCTCGGCGGCTGGCGCAATGCGGTAACCTCCGGCGGTCACCAACACGGCGAGCGTATCTTTCCCACGCCCGCCGATGCGCGCAAATCGCCGCCGGAGAAGCTTGCGTATGTCGTCGCCACCTACGCTGGCACCGGCATCAAGAAGCCTGATTATCTCGCGACCATCGATCTCGATCCGGCTTCCAAAACCTACTCGCAAGTCATTCATCGCCTCGAGATGCCCAACGTCGGCGATGAGCTGCACCACTTCGGCTGGAACGCCTGCGCGAGCTGCGAGGGACGCTGCGAACGCCGCTATTTAGTGATCCCCGGCGTGCTGTCGAGCCGCATTCACATCGTCGATACCATGAATCCGCGCGCGCCGAAGATGCACAAGGTCATCGAACCGGCCGAGATCATCGGCAAAACGAAACTGACGACCCCGCACACCGTCCACTGTCTGGCGGACGGCAACATCATGATCTCGATGCTCGGCGACGACAAGGGCAACGGGCCCGGCGGGTTTCTCTTGCTCAACGACAAGTTCGAGGTCGTCGGCCCGTGGGAGAAGGACAAGACGGGCATGAAGTACAACTACGACTTCTGGTATCAAACCCGGCACAACGTCATGGTGTCGAGCGAATGGGCCGCCCCGAACACCGTCGTGCCTGGCTTCAAGCTCGACGACGTCAAGGCGGGCAAGTACGGCCAACGCCTGCACTTCTGGGACTGGAAGGAACGCAAGATCGCCAAGACCTTCGATCTCGGCGGCGATGGCCTGATCCCGCTCGAAGTCCGCTTCCACCACAACCCGGAGAGCACGCACGGCTTCGTAGGCGCCGCCCTCTCCAGCGTCATGTGGCACTGGCATAAGAAGGGCAACGAGTGGAAGATCGAGAAGATCATCGAGGTGCCGGCCGAGAAGAACGTCAAAGGCTGGGACATCCCGGTGCCGGGCCTCATCACCGATCTGGTGCTGTCGATGGACGACAAGTACCTCTACTTCTCCAACTGGCTGCACGGCGACATTCGCCAGTACGACGTCAGCGACCCGTCGAAGCCGAAGCTGGTCGGTCAGGTCTGGCTCGGCGGCGTGCTCGGGAAATCCCCGAATCGCCCTTCGCCCTCTGGGAGAGGGGTTGGGGGTGAGGGCCCCGCCAAGAAACTCGAAGGCGGCCCGCAGATGCTGCAGATCAGTCTCGACGGCAAACGCCTTTATGTGACGAACTCGCTCTTCTCGGCCTGGGATAACCAGTTTTATCCGCAGATCGGCAAGCAGGGCTCGTACATGCTGCAAATCGATTGCGACACCGAAAAGGGGGGCATGCGCTTGAACGAACGCTTCATGGTCGATTTCGGCAAGGAACCCAACGGCCCGGTGCGGGCGCATGAGATGCGCTTTCCGAATGGGGATTCGACCTCGGATATTTGGCACTGAGCCAGACGGGCATCATCGTTAGTTCTTGAATTCTTAGGGAAGCGCTCTATTATTCCTTCACATGCCAACATTCGGCGGTTAATCCAGTGTTCTGAGTTCCATTTCATTTTTGGGGATGCTACACATATGTCCAGAAAAGTTTTGCTCGCTCTCATGATCTGTACCGGGTTAGCCGTGGCCGGGACCGGCGTCACGACCTTGAAACTCAAAGGAAAGAATACGTATCTGACGGAGAAACAGCTGGCCGCCCTCGAGAGTCAGCTGCGCAAGGAGTTGGATGGAATCCCGGCTAAATTTTACCATGTGGAGATTCGCCACGCTAATGGCAAGACCGCGAAGCTCGGCACGGCCAAGCTGAAGGATCTCAAGAACGTCCATGTGATTTCGCCGAAATTTAACCCCGGCCAGGCTGTCAACGAGATTCTCCGAACGGTGGGCGAATACATCACCGTTATTGTGTCCTCAGATGTTCCGGCCAACTTGAAGGACCGAGTTGTTCGTGTCGAGACGCTGCTGTACCGCAGCGGCTATACGCTGAACGAAAATGCGCTCAAGTTGACCGACACGCAGCTCACGTCGCTGCAAACCAAACTGAAAAAGGAGCTCGAAGGGATCCCGGCCAAATACTATCATCTGGAAGTCAAGCAAGGCGGCGCCAAGGCAGTCAAGCTCGGCACGGCCAAACTGGGCGACCTGCACAATCTCCGCGTCGTTTCGCCGAACGCTGCCTCCAGCAATGTCGCCGATGAGATTGTCCGAACAGTGGGCGATTATATCACCGTCGTCTGGACGGACAACCTACCTGCAAATCTCGCCGACCGCAAGGCGAAGGTCGAGCAACTGCTCAGCATTGCGAAGTGATTCGCCCAATGTACGTCGACCGAATCGTTCGCAGCGCCGCGGGAACCGCGGCGTTGCGCATTCCTCAGCCCTCAAATGAAGCGCCAGCCAGCTTCGGCATCATGTCCGTCAACCAAGCGAGGCATCGATGGCCCTCTCCGTCAAAACGAAACAGCGACTGGCTGTCTTTGCCGGTCTGCTTCACCTGTCGGTGATAGCCGGGTATGCCGGCGTTGCCTCGGTTGCAGATCGACGATCACGCCAGGAGAAGCCCTTGGACCCGTTTGCGTCCGTGGTGGCGCTTTACACGATTTACACGGCCATGCACGCCGACTACGGCTTTTTCTCGCCGGAGATCGGTTCGACGCACGAGCTCGAAATGGAGGTCGTCGATGTCGAGGGGGGCAAACACACGATCGGGTTGGAGCCAGCGAACCTCGAGGTTGCAGTGCGCTTCAAGACGTTGTTGCTGATCTTCGCGCGTGACCGCATCTATCAAGAGCTTGTCGCCCGATCGATCGCTGCCTACGCCTACGAGCGGGTTCCGGCCGCGACGCACATTACCGTCACCGTATTCCGCCACAATCTGCCGACGCTCGAGGCGTATCGCTCCGGGGAACTCGCGACACGCGTCCTTTACTTCCAGAGCGCCTATTCCACCAGCGCCGGTCGGGCGCCCTAATTCCAGGTTTCCCATGTCGCTCGTGAGCCGTCTTCAAGATTTCTTTCTGCTTCCATCCGGCAGCAAGCCCCTCGCGGCCTTTCGCATCGCCTTTGGCATTTTTGCCGTCGCGGAGGTCCTGTGCCTTCGGCCCAACTGGCTGGATCTTTTGGGAAACGACGGGATCGTGCAATGGGTGATCAGCAAGGAGCTTTTTGCGATTCAGGGGGTGCCGCATATTTTTCATGTGGCGGAAGCGTTGCTCCCCTGGGGTCTCTCCGCCGATCACACAGTCTACCTCGTCATGTACGGCTACGTCTTTGCGCTCATCGCACTGACGTTCGGTTTCTTCACGCGCACATTTGCCGTGATCGCCTGGCTGCTCCACATTCTGATCTGGAATACGGGGAATCTGTACGGGTACGGCGTCGAGTCGTTCACACGTGTGTGTCTTTTCTACTTCGTGTTCATGCCCGTATCCGAGTGGTGGGCGCTGGACGCGCCGCGTCAAGGGACAACGGCGAGCGACAGTTGGGGCGCCACCTTGACGGTGCGTATTCTGCAACTGCATCTTTGCATCGTGTACCTGACCAGCGGCATCGCCAAGATTCAGGGAGTCCAATGGCGTGACGGCGAGGCAATGTGGCGTGTGCTTTGTCAGCCGGGATATGCGCAGTTCGATATGCTTTGGCTGGCGGACATTCCGGGGATCTTTCCTGTGCTGGCCTGGTCCGTGCTCTTTCTTGAACTCGGTTACGCCGTGCTCATCTGGCCTGCGTCAACGCGTCCCTTCATGCTTGGCGGCATGATCGCGATGCATGTGGGCATTGGCGTGTTCATGGGGCTGTGGGGTTTCGCGATAGTAATGATTCTCATGAATATCGGCGCCTTCGCAGCCGGCACGGACTTCTCGCGCCTAAACGTGATTCGCTGCTTTCAGCGCACGTCCGCACTGGCCCCCAGCAGCGACGTTCAACCTTCCGGATCGAGTTGACGACGGCGAACACGCTTGCCCAAGGACTAGAACTACGCCGCTCCAAAATACGCCACGAACAGCACCGCCGCCGCCGCCACGCCGAGTACCAATAACGTCAGCCCCCATGTGTCCAGCCACGAGCGCGGCGCCAGCAGCGTGCCGCACTCCGGGCACTCGGCGTCGCCAAGCGGCGGCGTCGGCTCGAGTAACCCTTGCCAGCCGCACACCGGGCATGCGTACGATCGGTCTCGCCAGGGACTCGCAAGCCAGCGCCACATGTGGCTATTCTCCCAGCGAACGCAGCCGTTGCCGATAGTACTTCAGCCCCGGCACGAAGAATCCGATCGCGGAGATGGCGCCGAAGATCAGCGGGCTCCACGGCGGACCGACGTACGCCATCGGGAGCGCCCCCAGGAAGCACAACGCCGCCGCGATGTAGAACCAGCCGGCCAGTGTGCCTGCCTTGACGAGAAAGACCATCCCGGCGGCAATCGACAGGATCGGCGTCAATGTCAACACGGGCAGACGAAGGATGATCTCGATGATGAAGATGCAGATCGACGCGGTGACGCCGGCGCCCCACGCATGGGCGATCTGCCGTTCGACGAAGGTGACGGGCCCGCCGCGCCGCCGCAGGTTCCAGAAGATCGCGCCCCAGGCGCCCAAGCCGATGCTCCACAGCGCCATGTAGCGCCAGTGCTCCGTGATCACATAGGCGTGCATCGCGCTGGTGACGGCACACAGCGCGAAGATCTTCAGGCTGTGCCACATCCACAACAGGCCCCAGTTCTCCAGCACCGGCGCGTGGTGCGTCTCGCGCAACAATCGGCTGAAGAAGTAAACGAGGCTGCTCGATCGCGCCGACACCGGCTCGCCATTCAGGAACGCCTCGAGATCGTCCGCGAGCTTCTTGGCGCTGGCGTAGCGATGTTCCGGCCGTTTCTCCAGACATTTGCGGCAAATAAATTCGAGGTCCACGTCGATCTGCGGATTGAGTGCGCGCGGCCGCACCGGTTCTTCCGAGCGCACAAGAAGCAAAGTCTCAACGGCGGACGCTGCGAGGAAAGGAGGCCGGCCCGTCAGCAGCTCGTAGAGGATGGCGCCCAGGGAATACACGTCGCACGCCGCCGTCGGATTCTTGACGCCTTCGGCTTGCTCAGGCGCCATATAGCTCGGCGTGCCGACGATCGCGCCGGTTCCCGTAAGGCTTTCGCCGCCTTCGACGCGCTTGGCCAGGCCGAAGTCGGTGACGAGCGGTTGATCGTGCTCGTCGATGAGGATGTTCGACGGTTTCAGATCGCGATGTAGGATGCCCTTTTCGTGTGCATGCTGTACGGCCCGCGCGATCGTGACCATGTACTTGGCGGCGTCGCGCGGATGCAGCGGCTTGTCGGCCATCACCGCGGCGAGCGTGCGGCCTTCGACGTACTTCATCGAGAAATACGCCTGCCCGTCGTGCTCGCCGACTTGATACACCGGCACGATGTTTGGATGCGTCAGGCCCCCCGCCGACATCGCCTCGCCGCGGAAGCGCCCCAGATCGGCCGCCGTCGCGCGATTGCCGCGCAGGATCATCTTGAGCGCGACGTGGCGATTGAGCTTCTTGTCGAACGCCTTGTAGACGACGCCCATGCCGCCGCGGCCGATCTCTGCGAGCAATTCGTAATCGCCGAAGCTGCTGGGTAATTGCGTGTGATTGGCGAAGAGGGCGGGTTCGGCCTGCGTGACGGTCGGCGTCGATTTGACGAAATCGATCATCTGCCCGACGACGAGAAGCTGCCGAATTTCAGCGACAAGATCGGGATGAGCACCAGCGACGGCATCCCAGTCGATGGGCTGCCCCAAGGCGTGCTGTTTCGTCAGGGCGTCGAGCACCAGTGCCAGGCGTTCGTCGCGATCTTGTGTGGTGGCGATGGCCATGTTTGTTCGGCGATATTCAGTAAACGATTTTGCTATGTTTTGAGGATATGCCCTGGTTTCGCGGAGTTCGCTCCGCCGTGGACCTTCACGCGCATTTCCGCCCCCGCTGGTTAATCTATTCTCCCAAATTAGCTATTTCCTTATTTCTCATCATTTTTTAACTTGCTTTTTTTTTTTTTACCCCGCCTTACAATCTTACCCAGCTTCAAGATATGGATTTTCGTCCGTTTCCTGCTTTTGAGTACAACCGATGAAAGGGCACTCGATGTCGCGTTTGATGCTCACACTCACGCTGTTCGTTGGCGTCGGAGCAACTTGGGTTGCCACCGCTGCGGCTCCTATCGTCCAAGGTCCGGTCCCCATGATCACGCTGGATAAGTTCAACGCCTCCAAGAACCAAAACAAGATCGATTTCGCGATTACCGTGGACTGGAAGGCGCAGACGCCCACGCGCATCGACGCTGATATCGTGCCGGTGAAGGGCGGTTGGGGATTGCGCTTTTTTGACGCGAAGTTCAACCCTAAGAAAAAAGACAAGACAACCATGCTAAAGAAAATGGCATTTCCCTTGCCAGCCGGTGACTATGGAGCCGTTTTCCTGGCGACATTCAACAACGACAAGGTAGTAGGCCGCTCTGACGCTCCAACGACGACTGTAACTGGCGACGGTAAGGTAAATGGGAACCCGATCCGTTTCCCCGACATGGGCAAGATCACCGTGATCCAGACAATCAGAAACGAAAAACTAGAGTTAACCGCGAACTACGTACGCCCTGCGAATTCCAATTTTATTACCAGAAATTTCAAACTCATTATCGTCCATCCAGAAGACCCGAAAACTGGATTCATTTCGACGTTGCAAGGCGATGGTGGAACAGTCCGGTATGCGGGGCTTGGGACGCCCGACCTCGGACCGGGAAAATACGGGAATTACGCCGTGGCCGACATTCATCGAGCAGACGGGCTCATGTTGGGCTCTCTTTTTTCCGAGATTGCGTTCGCTGACGGTCCAAAAAAATAAAGGGGCCTTGATTTTCTGCGGTTGATTGCATTATGTTTTTCCATTAGGGCAGGGCAGAAGATGCCCTGCACGTTTCCCGGACTCGCAAACGACGAATCTTGCGAAATACCGTGGCGTATTGATTCGGCTAAGATGACATTGCAATTCCGAATCGCCGTAATGAATTACCTTCGCGTGGCTGCGCTCGATGCGAATACCTGAAGATTTCTTGAGGCACGGCGATGAGAAAACGACCCGCAATTACGTTGCTCGAGATCTTGATCGTGATCGCAATTACAGCAATACTATTGGCGCTGCTAATCCCGGCGATACAAAGGATCAGGGAAGCAAGTGCGCGCACACAGAGCATGAACAATCTCAAGCAGATTATTCTCGCTGCGCACAACTATGCGACCGCAAACCAGGGTGACCTGCCCTATTACCATCCCGACATCACCGTTACCTTTCCTGATGCGCCAAACGTGTTCGTAAGCATTCTTCCTTATTGCGGCGACAACTTCGCCACATTCGTCAGCCCCGCCGACCCGAGCCCGCGTGGTGTATCGCCTGTTTTCGGTTTGAGCAGTTACGCGGCGAACGCCCAAGTTTTTGTTGGTGAACCGCATATGAATCGAACGTTCCGAGATGGGATGTCCAACACGATCGCCTTCGCCGAGCATTATTCACTCTGTGGAAGCGCCGAATTCAGTGCCGGTTGCCCGGTCACCAATGGCGGGCTGCGTCGGTCTACCTTCGCGGATGATATCGATGTTTTTCCCGTGACCAGCGGCAATCCGCCCGTCAGTTCAAGCATCAACGATGACCCCGACGAGCTGAACATTACCTTTCAGGTGGCCCCTCGACTGCAAGACTGCAACCCGTGGTATGCCCAGACGCCGCACCGAGGCGGCATGTTGATCGCCTTGGCCGACGGGAGCGTGCGCATTCTGTCGCCGCGTGTGTCACCCGCGACGTATTGGGGACTCATCACCCCTGCGGGCGACGAAGTTCTCGGTGGGGATTGGTAATCGTCAGGGTCGCGTGCCGCGCCAGCGAGCGCTGGCGTCCCAGTCGATGGGCTGCCCCGAGGCGTGCTGTTTCGTCAGCGCGTCGAGCACTAGCGCCTGGCGTTCGTCGCGATTTTGTGCGGTGGCGATGGTCATGTGAGTTTCAAAACGTGTCGGGGCGGAAGACTGCCGAGCTTGCTCAAACGTTGGGCGCGTGCGCCGGTTCTCGCCGCTGCTCCCAGACGCTCTGGACTTCCTCATTTCGCAGGCGAACCGCTTCTGGCGTCGCCCACGGCAGCGGCGGCGACACATCAGCCGCGTGTCCCCATTCGAAGCTGGTCCGCGGCACCTCTTGTTGATAGGCCCACGCGATATACGAAATGTCCCGGTATTCGACGCCGAGCGAGTGGAGAGCATGGGTGGCTGGTCCCCGTAGAAACGGCGAAGTTGTTGCCTCGTGGAGGAACACGTCCAGGAATTCCTTCTCTTGCAATGTTAGAATCGGCATGGTTACGGCCCTTGTTGCTTGGCCTGCTCGGTGGCGTCTGCTTGCTGGACCACATCGGCAGACCAATACGTTGCATACTGACTTCCGGCGCCGGCTGCTTTGATATATGCGTCCAGAGTTCCTCCCGCATACGATGCTCCGATCACCGCCCACTCCGCAGCTTTTTCCGGGGAACGGTGCACCGTCGGAACTCCGGACGGCGGTCGCCCAAGCTTGCCTTGTACAAATCCAACCGGCTGACCACACAACGGGCAATCCAAGGCTGCTAATCCTCGATAGAGATCGGAACGCTCCGTCTTGTACCACTCGACGTGCCAGTCTTCAACCAGTTCCTGGCATATCGGGCATTCTTCATGTGGGGGCATCGCAGGAATCACCGTGGCCAATCGTTCTGTTCGTGCTGCCAGATCAACCGCCGAATTGAAACTCTCGATGCCCTCTATCCAATTCCCATCGCGCGGTCGAGCAGCAACTGCACCTGCTGTACGAGTTGCAAGCAATGCTCGAGCGCGGGCTGCCCGTGCTTCGACGCCAGGGCGCGGATCGCCTCGGCCAAGCGCAGGCTTGCTTCGGCGCTCGCGCTGTCCTCGCTCGACTCTTGCAAACCGGCACGCAGCCGTTCGAGCACCTGCGGCGGCGTCTCGGCGGCGCCCGAGCCTTGCATCGATGCCGTCATGTTCTCGCTGGCCCTCAGAGCTGCTGCGACCGCGTCGAACAGAAGCTGATGCGCCTGCCGCTGCCCCAGTGCTTGCCGCATCAGTTCCGTGCCGAGATCGGCGGCCGAACGCGCGACGTGCTGATCGTCGGCGTCAAAGCCCGTTGGCTTGTCGAACAGCTCGATGACCACGTGCGTCCCCGCGGCGACGGCCATCGGCACCGCCAACAGGTTACGATGAACGCGCTCGAAGCTTTGCAGTTCGACCGCGCCGGCGAGGATCGCGTGCAGATCGTTCATCAGCGCCGGCTGCCCCAGGCTTGCGGCGCTTCCGGCCACGGAACGCGCGAACGGCACGCCATCGCTCGGCACGCTCTTACCGTCCGCGTCGTACACCCGACACACCTCCGCGGGCTGCCGGTCCGCGTCATAATGGCGCACGAGCAGCAATCCCGCCCGCGCCTGCGTCACGTGCATCAGGAAACGCACGAGGCTGCGCACCGCGTCGGGCAACGGCACCGGTTCGTTGAGCGCCGTCGCCGACTGCACCAGCGGCACCACCTGCTCGACGGCATCGCGAAACGCCGTCAGCGTCTTGTGCAGGTTGCGCATCTGTTTCGCGGGCCGAATCGCCTCCAACTGGCGGCGCACCGACTTCGTCAACGAGTCGCGGTTGAAGTCGTGATTCTTGTCGAGATAATCGCGCACGCCCATGCGCATGGCGTCAAGCGGCGTCGCCATGTTCGCGAAGCCGGTGATCATGATCGCCACGATGTCGGGATGAAAGGCGGAGAGATCTTGCAAGAGCTGCAAGCCGTCGTCGCCGGCGCCGAGGTTCCAGTCGAGAATGGTCAGGTCGATCACGTGCTGATTGGCGATCTTGAGCGCCGACTCGGCATCGGAGGCGGTGAGGATGTCGCAATCGAGATTGGCGGACGCCAGCCATTCGCGCACGGACTGGCGCACGCTGCTTTCGTCATCGACGATCAGAAGGGTGTCTTGCATGCGCATGGATTCCCGGCGCCAACTCTTCCTCCGCTAGTATATCAGATCGCACGACATCTGCCGCTTGCGGCCTAGCGCTTGCACGGTGTCACGCGAGCGGCAGATTATTCCACCGCCTCGAAAAGCGTCGCGATGCCCTGTCCCGCGCCGATGCACATCGTTGCCAGGCCGAACTTCGCTTTCTTGTCGAGCATCGCGTGAATCAGCGTGCAGGCGATGCGCGCGCCGGACGCGCCGAGCTGATGCCCGATCGCGATGGCGCCGCCGCGCACGTTGACTTTTTCAGGATCGGCGCCCAGCAGCTTGATGACCGATAGCGCCTGTACCGCGAAGGCCTCGTTGAGCTCGATTAGGTCGATGTCGGCCAGCTTGAGGCCCGCGCGTTCGAGGGCCTTCAGCGTCGCGGGGACGGGGCCGATGCCCATCACCGATGGATCGACGCCGGCGACGGCCATGGCGCGGACCTTGACCTTCGGCTGCAAGCCCAGCTCTTTGGCGCGTTCTTCGGACATGACGAGCAAGGCCGCGGCGCCGACGTTGAGCGGGCTGGAATTCCCCGCCGTGACGGTGCCGACTTCGGGCGCGAACGCGGGCTTCAAGGCGCCGAGCGCTGCAAGGCTGCTGTCGCGGCGAATGCACTGATCCTGCGTGACGAGCACGCGCCGGCTCTCGTCGTCGCGGCCCCAGGTCGGCACGATCTCGCTCTTGAATGCTCCCGCGTCGGTCGCCTGGGCCGCTTTCTGATGGCTGCGCAGGGCGAACTCGTCCTGCTCGCGCCGGCCAATGCGATATTTGCGGGCAAGGTTCTCGGCGGTCAGGCCCATGTGCTGCGTCGCGATCGTGTGCTTGAACTGGTAGCGCGGACTGAGATCGAAGCCGGTTTCCATGGCGATGTGCTGCATGTGTTCGACCCCGCCGGCGATTTGCACGTCCGCGGCCTCGGCCATGATGCCCTGGGCGGCCTGGTTGAGCGCCTGCAAGCTGGAACCGCACAGGCGATTGACCGTGGTCGCCGGAGTTTCGATCGGGAAGCCGGCGATAAGGGCGGCTTGGCGGGCGATGTTGAAGCCCTGCTCGCGTTCCTGTTTGACGCAGCCCCAGTGGATGTCCTCGATCTGGTTGGCGGGGAAGGCGGCGCGGTCGAGCAGGGCGCGCATGATGTCGGCAGAGAGATCGTCGGCTCTCACGTCGCGGTAGTTTCCTTTGTCGACATGGGCCCGCGCGATGGGCGTCCGCACCGCTTCAACAACGACGGCCTGGCGCATGATGTGTCCTCCGTAGTGCAAACATCTGGATTGCACAGGTTGTACTTGCCCACAGTGTGCAAGCGCGACGCTCACACAATGGAGCGATTGTAACGACCTTGCGCGTCAGTCAACCTAGCACAAGCCTGCGGACTTGGCAAAAGAAATTGAATCTCGCAAGCAGCTCCCGGCTTACCCTGCTTCTTTTGTCAACCACGTCCGAGCATCACGGCCAAGATCGTCGATGAAAAATAGGTGTCGCGTGGGTCCTGAAGGAATTAGCCCGTCTTGATGGACTGCTGTGTGCGGCCAGGCCTGCCATGGCGACCCGACTTCGTTTTCCCCAAATTCTTCTGGTAGCTAACGATGGAATGCATACGCATGGCATCCGCCGACAGCATTTTCCCGAAGATACCGTGCTGCCGTTGCGCGGATCACTCGCGCTTTTGGGACCGCATCGCCGGCAAGACCTACTGTCCCAACTGCCTGGAAGGGCTGGCGATGGGCGAAGGCGACCCGTTGGTCGCGAAGACGGATCGCCGGCATTGCGCCGTCTGCCACCACCTGGGTACAGTGCGCTACGTCACGTTTCCTTTGAATTCGCGGCGTCCCGTCGAAGTGGAGCTCTGCCCCGAGCACCTTCGCGCCATCGTGGCGCGGCGGCTAGGCCCCCACGCTTTCGAGCAACTCCGCCGCCAACTGGAATCGCTCGGGCTGGAGGCCGCCGAGGTCTTCCTCTTGCATGAAGCCTTCTACGACGAACAGGGACGCGCTCTGCAGCCCGCCGTCGAGTGGTAAGGCGTTCGCCGTAGCACAGCCGTTTTTTTGAATTGGCTGTTGCAAATACGCGGCGTTGGCGGTTCAATTCTTGGAATTACTCGCACTGATCACGATCCAGCGCAAGGGGCACCGCATGCAAACCGCATCTGTGGCGCAAGCGCAGACCGGCGTCTTTCTCCGCGCGGGCTGGCATCACCTCGCCATGCTCAATTTTGCCATCGAGCCGCGCATCCTGGAGCCGCATCTGCCCGCGGGGACGGAACTCGATTTCTTTCAAGGGCAAACCTACGTCAGCGTCGTCGGCTTTCAATTCGTCGATGCCAAAGTGCTTGGCATCCCGCTTCTGTTTCATCGTAATTTCGAGGAAGTGAATCTGCGTTTCTACGTGGTGAGGCACACGCCGGACGGCACGCGCCGCGGCGTCGTCTTCCTGCGTGAAATCGCGCCGAAGTGGCTGATCTCGCTGGCGGCACGTTGGCTCTACAACGAGCGCTACGTCACCATGCCGATGCGTCAGCACGTGGAATTACCCGGCAACAGCGCCGATGGGTGCGTGCAATATGGATGGCGCAATGGGCAGCGCTGGCAGGGACTATCCGTTCGCTGCCACGGCGCGCCGACGCCGCCGGTGTCCGGGTCGGAGGAGGAATTTATCGTCGAGCATTATTGGGGCTACGCGAAACAGCGTGACGGTTCGACGCTGGAGTATCAAGTCGAGCATCCTCCGTGGCGCGTCTGGCAGGCGTCGCAAGCGACCTACGATTGTGATGTCGAAGCGATTTACGGACGCGAGTTCGTGCCGTTCCTGAATGAACCGGCATCGTTCTTCGTCGCGGACGGCTCCCCCGTGGTGGTGCGGCGTGGACGTCGATTGCCGCGGCTTGCCGTTTAACGTTCGCGTGACGCCCAAGTGAGTGTCACTTCCCAATCGTTCAATGTGGTGCATACCCTACGAGAAGTTGATCACCCAGTACGCGACGATCGAGTAGATGCCAACGCCGGTGCTAAAAATGCCCAGCATCAGGATCACCACCGCCCGCGCGGCGGATACGTCATTGGCGCGTAGATCGGCGATCTCGGTGTCTGTGAACGCGCTGGGCGCCGCGACAACGTGTTCATGGGGAGCGTGATCGGCCATCGGTTCGGTTCCTTAATTCTTGGGAGCGTTGACCCCGCACGCTCCTGCGTCGCGTGCGGGCTTGGGGTATTATATCACGGGGCATGCGTGTTGCCTACTTGAGCAGCGTTTCCGGGAGCTTGTCGATTGAGCGGATGGTAATGTTACGGTAGAAGACCTCCGCTCCCTCGGATTGCAGTTGAATCTTGCCCTTGGTCAACGGAGTCTCAACTTTGTCAACGAGATGCCGAGAACCAGTCAGGATCATATTGACCTTGCCGTTGACGATGTGGACGCTGGTTTGGCCGACGGTGTAAAGCTCGATCGTGTTCCACTCGCCGGAGGGTTTCTCGGCGTCAGGATTCTTGACGACGCGCGGGCCGTTTTCCTTGCTGCCGAAAGTCAGGCTCTTGGCCCCTTTCTTGTAGATGTAGGGTCCTTTGCCGTCCTTGCGCTCGGCCGCGACATCGACGATGGCGCCGGCGACGCTCCAGTAGTCGCCGCAGTCTTTCTCTTGAATTTGCAGTTCCTGCGAACGCATCCAGAAGGTGCCGGCGGCGCCGTGCGGTCCGACGCAGTGATACAACAGGCCGCTGTCGCGCACGGCGTTCTCGCGCGGCGCCCATTTCTTCGTGCCCCACTTGAACTCCAGCTTCAGATGGTAATTCGCGTACTCTTCCTTGGTGGTGATGGCGCCGAAGACTTCGCCGGAAACGCGGATCGCCGGCGCGTCGTCCACGTTGACGACGGTGTAGACTTTGAGTGGATCGATATTGAGGCCGACGACCTTGTCGCCCTTGAAGGGCTTGCCGAGCCAGGTATCCCAGCCGGCGAGGTCCTTGCCGTTGAACAGCGATGTCGAGGGAGGTTGGTCTTTGCCGGCGTCGACGAAGGGAAGCGCGATGGCGCAGCACGTCAGCAGTACGAGTGAGAACAACCAGCGCATGATGACTCCTTAGAAAATAACGGCCCAGCCCCGCGCTTCGCTGCACGCATCACGGGACTTGGTAAACACTCAGCGTGCCTGCAACAACACATGCACGCCCTTCTTGTTGGCGACGATCACGTCCGGCAATCCGTCGCCATTCATGTCGGCGATGCTGAATTGCGTGCCCATGCCAGAGTTATCGTCAATCAAGTGCGGCGTGAACGAGATCATGCCGTCCTTGCTGCGCTTCGCCTGGAACCAGTACAAATATGCGGGATCGCCCGGCCCGGCGTCCCCCTTGGGTCCGTGCGCCCACCAGCGTCGGCCGGTGACCAAGTCGGCCAGACCGTCGCCGTCGATGTCGGCCTTGACGAGGGCGTGAGTCTGCGAAGGGAGCGAGAAGTGCCCGCGGTCGCCAATGATGAGACAACAGTTCATGCCCTTGTACCCCTGCCCAATGCCCACGCCGATCACGAACTGCGGTTGGACCAGATTGCCCTGTTTGTCGTTGTTCGGCAACAACGTCTCGGCGAGCTTTTTCAATTCGTCCGGCGTGCTGCCCGTGAAGGCGACGTGAATCACCTTGCCCGAGTAGCTCTTGTGAATGTCGATGGCCTTTTTCTGTGGGTTCCCCGCTTCTCGCGCAACGGCGCGCGCGAGGGAGCACAATTCCGGATCGAGTGCGAACGGTGCACGCTTGAATTGATCGGTGCGCATTTTGTTGATGGCGTCGTACACGCCTTTTTCCTCGGCGTTCAGGCCATGATCCTTCCCCAACTTGGCAGCATCGCTCGGCAGCGGGAAGAACGCCCGCTGCACGAACGAATTCGCATCCTTCTGCTGGCTCCACCAGAAGCCGTAACCGTGAGCGCTCGTCGAAACGATGTCCGCCTTGCCGTCGCCGTCGATGTCCATGACGTGCATGTCGGCACAGGCGCCTGAAATGTTGGCGGCATGGAACTTCCATGGCGCGCCGTCGGCTTTCGCGGGCTGCTCCCACCAGCCTTGCGGGACGATGACGTCAGGCCGGCCATCGCCGTTGACGTCGCCGTGTCCGAGGCCGTGGGCGAAGCGGGCGGTGCCGGGGATTGTTTTGCCCTTGACGCTCGGCCCGCTCACGGAAATGCGCTCCCATGGTTGGGTCGGGTCCTTGGCCGGCAGGAAGTAGCACATCTCGCCGCGGTCGTCGTAGTTGCCCTTCTTGAAATCCTTCTCGTCCTTCTGCGGATTCCAGCCCATGACGAGGGTTCTCTTGCCGGTCTTGAAGAGATCGACGTAGATCGGCGTCTCGTTGCACGAGCTGTTGGTCACCATGTGTTCTTTCCACAGTCCCCCTTTTTCACGTGGGTTCTCGTACCAGTAGCAAGGTTCGCCAGGGAAGGGGATGACGATGACGTCCGCCCAACCGTCGCCGTTGAAGTCGTCGGCGAAGCAGCCGAAAGATTTGCTGTACACGAGCAAATCGAATTTGCGGTCGATGCGGAGGATATGCCGTTTCCACGGGTCGGCGGGGTCTTTGGGGGCTTCGTACCAGCAATCGCCGACGATGACGTCCGGTTTACCGTCCTTGTTGACATCCGCGACGGCGACCCCTTCGGAACGGAACTGGGTATCGAGGACGATTTTCTTCCAGGAGATGGCGGTCTTTTTGCCCTGGGCGTCGGCGTCAAACACGACCGTGGCCAAGGCGACCAGGAGCACGGGGAGGAGCCACCAGAAAAGCTTCATAGGTTACCCTCGATGCGGTAGGAATGGCGGGATGTCATTCTGAGGATTATGGGGGAAGCGTAGTCATCTTGCAACAGTTTCCCGGAATTGCCGCGTGCGGCTTGGCGTTTGCGTGACGCCTGGCGAGCGCTAAGCAGTAAGCGGCAAGCTTTCAACAAAGCGCCCAACAAGAGAGCACGACCCCAATTCCTGGTGCAGAAGAGTCAGGCGAGATTACGGCTGAATTTTCGATCCCCCACGTCCGATTTTTTTGCGTATGGGCGGACTGCGCGGTAGGATTGACTTATGCCGTGGTCTGCCAGCGCAACCCACCGAGCGCAAACCGGGCAAACGGCGGGGTTTGGAGCAACCGACATGGCCAAGCAACTGATGGAGATCGTCCTGCCTCGCCTGGCGCGTCCACTTTACGCTCACCTCGAAAAGTTCCAGCTCGGCCAGATGAGCGAGCTTCAGTTTACCAAACGCTTCGAGAAGGAACTGCAAAAGCAGCACCACTGGCTCGCGAAGCGCGGCATCGCCGTCGCCAAGGCCGCTCTGGCGATTCACGCCGCGGTGATCGTGCTGAGCCTCGGAGGCTTGCGTTCCGAGGCCCAGGAGTCCGGCATCCCGCTGGAGGTGCTCGAATTCCGCGCCATCTGCGAGGCAGCCCAGGATGTCGCCCAATCGTATGGCGTTGACCGCGTCCGCGCCATCAAAGCAATCGCCAGGCTCGTCGCCCGCTACGGCGAATAACGTAGACACCACGCTTTGTGTGATGTCTACGAGAGCTTCCGCACCGATTCGCGGAACACATCCAAACACGCCCTTATGTCCGGCGTTGGGTTTTGCGGGTTCGCTTCATATTCGATCGCGATGTAGCCTTGGAACTTCACCTCGCGCAGCGCTCGCAACACGTTTGGCACATTGAGCACGCCTCGGCCAAAGACCACGTCGGTGCGCGTCTTGTTGTCATGATCCTTTAGATGCATGCCGAAGTTACGCGCGCCCATGACGCGAACCTGCTGGGCCGGGTCGAGCTTGCGATTGAACGGGTCTTGAGCGCTGCGGATGAGATGCCCCGTGTCAAGACACGTGCCGACCAGGCGATGGCGATTGCGAACCGCCTCCATGATGACCTCAGCCGAGTACCAGCGGTGAAGCTGCTTGCCCGCCGGCCCGTGCGGATGAATCGCGATGCCGATGTTGAATTCGGCGACGAGCTTGTCGAGACTGTCGAAGCTGTCCGGGTCGGGATCGGCGCTGAGATAACGCACGCCGAGATCGCGCGCGAACGTAAAGAGCCGGCGATTGGCGGCATGATCCTTCGTGAAACGCTCGACGCCAAACGCGATCGGCGTGATGCGGTACTTTTCGAGCAAGTTGCGGGCGGCCTTGATCTGGGCTTCGGTCGCCGTCGTCGGCACGTGGCCGCGGTAAAGCTCGACGTAACGCAGGCCGAGCATCTGAATCTGTTCGAGGGCGCGCTCGAACGTCAGCATCCGATAGCTGTAGCTCTGGATACCGACCGTGAACCCGCCGAAGGGATTGTCATCCTGGCGCGGCGCGGCGGCGCGCGCGATGGCCGGAAGCGCGACGGCTCCAGCGGCAGCGGTGGTGGTTTGCAAGAACTGGCGGCGTGAGAGAGCGCACATGGATGAAACTCCCGATGGAAGGATATATCCTCTGAATGTTGAGATACTCGCGATCGTGCCTCGATGCAAGGATTATTCTTGAATCGCTTCGGCGCGGGCCTTCGCAAATAGGTCCGCAAGTCCGAGTTGCTCGGCCCAATGTTGCAGATAGTCCATGTCGAGGCGTTCCTGGTGCACCTGCAAGACGCCGAGGATGTCGTTCAACCTGCAAGATCGCAAACTTGCGCGCGGCGGACATATCGCGATAAATCCGTTGCAGAATTCGTTCCGCTTCAGGCGTCGTGTCGGTGCGTTGTATCATGAGAGATCACTTCCTTCAACATACCCGGCGTGCAGGCCAGGTTACAAGCATTTTTCGCATCGAACGCTGGCAATCACGGCGCGGCGGTCATATCACAACCCTATCGACCTCAGGAATCCCTGTCTGCATCCTGGGCCATGGTGGGAAATCGCATGCGTCACGTACTCTCGGCTCTCGTGCAGAATCAACCCGGCGTGCTCGCGCACGTCTCCGGCATGCTCGCCTCGCGCGGCTTCAACATCGATAGCCTCGCGGTTGGCGAGACGGAAAATGCGCACCTGTCGCGCATGACCTTCGTCGTCAACGGCGACGACAACGTGCTCGATCAGGTCCGCAAGCAGCTCGACAAGATCGTCTCCATTGTCAAGGTCGTCGACATCTCCAGCGAGAACTTCGTCGAGCGCGATCTCATGCTCATCAAGGTCGTCGCTCCGCCCGAGAAACGCTCGGAGATCGCGCTGCTGGTCGAGATGTTCCGCGGCCGCGTCGTCGATATCAGCGCGGGAGACATCATGATCGAGATCTCCGGGCAAGAGCAGAAGATCGAGAAGTTCATCGATCTGATGCGCCCCTATGGCATCATTGAGCTGGCGCGGACGGGGCGCATCGCCCTGGTGCGCGGTCGAGGCAAAAGCGGAGGCGAGCAATGAAGGCGCCCCACACGACGCGGCCAATCCCGGCGGAGGTACTGGCGACGCTCAGCGCCCTCAAGGCGGGGCAGCGACTGCGCATCACGCAGCTCGTCAAAGTCGGCAGCACCAAGACGTGGACGTTCGTCGTCGAAGGGATATTCCGCCATGTCGATTCGCTCGCAACGGGGCTGGCGACCGACCGCTTGAAGGAAGACGACATCGTCATTCCAGTGATCCATTTCACGAAGGACAATAAAGAGATGTCGAGTGTGACCGTGGATGAGCACACGAAGATCGAGCCGCTTGCGGCATAGCGTTCACGCGGCGCACGGCAAGCGCTAAGCCGCAAGCGGCACATGGAAAAACGGATGGCTACGCTGCTCGAGCGATTCTGTCGCTACGTTCAGATCGACACGCAGGCCGACGAAGCCGCGCAGTCGTATCCGTCCACGCCCGGCCAGCTCGAACTGGGCCGGCTGCTCACGCAAGAGCTGCTGGCGCTGGGCGTGCGCGACGCGGCCCAAGACGAACACGGCATCGTCCTGGCCACGCTGCCCGCCACCCAGACGAAGCCGTGCCCGGTCGTTGCCTGGATCGCCCATGTCGATACCTCCCCCGAAACGACCGGCAAGGCCGTCAAGCCGATCGTGCATCGCGGCTATGACGGCAAAGACATCGTTCTCCCCGGCGATCCGTCGAAGGTCATCCGCGTCGCTGACAATCCGGAGCTGGCAGCGCTAGTCGGCAAGACGCTCGTCACCACCGACGGC
>SYHD01000049.1 GCA_005799265.1 Planctomycetia bacterium
CGGCGATCACGAGCGTCTGCCCCGTGATCGCCGCCGACAGGTCCGCGTCCGACGCCACCTCTACGGGTTGCAACAGAGCGTTGGGTACCCGAGCGGCGATGTCGCGACAAACCGCGGCCGCTCGTGCCTGTTGTCTGGAGCCGACGCGAACGTGGGAACCTTCCCGCGCCAGGAGTCGAGCCACGCGTTGTCCGACGGGACCTGTACCGCCGAGGACTAGTGCCGGTGCGCCTTGTAAAGTCAAATGACGAGCCGCAGCCCGGACGGCGGCGGCGGCCGTCGTGTTCGCGCCGTTGGCGTCCAGCATGATCGACACGCGCAGGCCAAAATTCGGCAGCATGTGCTTGAGGGCTTCGTGCATTAACTTCTCCGCGGCGCCGACATCACTGCCGCCGACGAAGATCGCCGTGTGCTTCAAATCCTTCGGGCCGCGCGTGAAGATCGCGCCGTGAACCAACGCTTGCACCTGTTCGGGCTTGACGCCGGCGTAGCTGAATAGCTGCTCGGCGCCGGCATCCACGGCGACGACGCGATCGAACACGCTGGCGTGCGCGTCGGCGTCGATCTGGATGAGGATCCTGCGTTTGTCCACGACGTGGGTCCTGGCATTTTCGTTTGGCGCTCGCGCGGCGCCGCGCGAGCGCTAAACGAATTGGGGAACTTACTTCGGCGAAAACGGATGCTTTACCGTATCCTTCTTCGCGGTGATTTCCGACAGCTTCGGCTCGCCGGTCATAGCGTTCTTGATCGCCATCTTGGTGGCTTCGTAGTTGTACTGGTAGATCTTGGTGTCATCCTTGGCGTCCCAGTGGATGAACACGCCGCAAACGATGACGAAGTTGTCCGCGAGGTGCTGCGGGATGATGTTGGCCGCCGTCGAATCCGCGACCGCGCGGGCGACCGCCGCCTGAGCCGGGCCGAACATTTGCACGGCTTGCTTGGCGCCCTTGATCGTGACCTTGGTGATCATGACCGTGGCGGGCTTGCAGACGAGATTCGGCGCGATGACCGCGAGCAGGTTGGAATGCCCGGCCGACTGATTGGCGAGCGCGTTGGCGAAGGCGGTGCCGACGGGGCCGTCCTTCGAGCCGATCAGAAGATCAATGTGCGCGATTTCGTTGCCGTCGCCGAATAGGGCTTCACCGATGTACATCGACATGCAGAACTCCTTGGGTGGGGTTCCATCACGCGGAGCGTGATGGCTACATTGGGACTCGTTCAAACCGTGTAGGGATGGACTATAGCAGTCGGCGCACGAAGTTCAACCGATTTCCGGCGATTTGTTCGGCAGTGTCGGCACAATCGCTACGCCCCGCAGCCTTTGCCTGAAATTCGCGGCTTTCCAGTGAAAATGCTATCGAGGCCGATGCGAGGCGCGACTATCATCACGATGAAGGGAGGAGTCTATTCATGGGCCAACGTCGCATCGTCTCCGGTTCGCGCATTCTCATCACCGGCGCCTCGCAAGGCATCGGCAAAGCTCTCGCGGAGGCCGCCGCGGCACGCGGGGCGAAGGTCCTCGTGTGCGCGCGCAAGCTGGACCTGCTCGCCGAACTCGCGCAGCAGATCCGCGCCAAGGGGGGCGTCATCGAGACCGCCCATGCCGACATCACCAGTGCCGACGATCGGCGCGGGATGGTCGAGGCCGCTCAGAAGGCATTCGGAGGGCTGGACATCCTCGTCAACAACGCGGGCATCGGCGCTACGGGGCATTTCGCCGACTGCTCGGCCGAACGCTTGCGGCAAATCATGGAAGTCAACTTCTTCGGCCTTACCGAGACAACGCGCGCCTTTTTGCCGATGCTGAAGCAAGGCAACAAGCCCGCGATCGTCAACATCTCATCGATCGCTGGCAAACGAGGCATTCCCGCGCGCAGCGAATACTCGGCCAGCAAGTTCGCGGTGCAAGGCTTCAGCGAGGCGCTGCGGGCCGAACTCGCGAAAGACGGCGTCGACGTGCTGGTCGTCTGCCCCGGCCTGACGCAGACCAATTTTTCGCACAACATGATCGAACAAAAAGCGCTCGTCCAGATGGATCACATGCGCGGCATGAGCCCGGAAGAAGTCGCTGCCCAGACGATCAAGGCGATCGAAAAGGGCTACAATGAAACGTGCCTGACGCTCAACGGCAAACTGATGGTGTTCGTGAGCCGATTCTTGCCGTGGGTCGCGGACATCATCGTGAAGCGCAAGGTACGTGGTCTTTTCAAGGACGAGATGGAGGCCCGCCAGGCGAAAAAATTGCCCCAAGCGGACAGGATCCACGCGTCCTGACGGTCACGAGCCGCGACTGTTAGGGAACGCCAAACGATCACGGCTCAAGAGATCAAGAGACCGTGATGGGTGTCCCGCGCGAACCGACCTATTCGCTGCTCGTGGTTGCATGCTTCAGCCGACACGTTGAGGCGCTCGATTGGGCTGTTTTGCAGCTGACGGCTCGTTTTGGAAAAATCGCGCTCACAAGTCCCGACTTCGTGTTTAATCATACAAAGTATTACGAATCCAGCATGGGTTGTGACCTTTTCAAGCGGTTCGTGGTTCTTGACGCAATCGTTTCAGCAGATTGTTTGCCGGAAGTAAAACGCTTTTCGATAGACATTGAACAGGAATGCGCAGAATCGAACCGGTATGGGGAAAAGCGGCCGCTTAACCTCGATCCGGGCCTCGTGCAGCTAGGCAAGTTTCTTCTGGCGTCCACCAAGGACCAGGCCCATCGGATCTACTTGCGCGACGACATCTTCGCCGAGGTGACACTACGCTTCGAGGCGGGAGCGTTTGAAGCGTGGCCCTGGACCTATGCCGACTATCGTGAGCCTGCGGTCCGCGAGTTTCTAGGAGCCGCGCGAGACATGCTTTACGGCAGGGTCAGCAAGATACGGAAGTCCACCAAAAGCTCTTGAAAATATCGAATTTCCGGGCGATAGCAATAAATGTCCCAGCCGACTTGTCTTTCCCATATTCTTGATTTTTCGCGTTGCTGCTGATTCTGCGCGGATTTCCCAGTCGCCGTCAAAGTCACTTCTTGGTATCTGAGTGCGTCTCAATTTTCGATTCGATTCACTCGTCTATTGTGGAGTGATTCGAGGGTTGTTACCATCATCCCGGGCTCCGCAAGTGGACGCGGACATTGAAGCGTATTCATTTGAACACTAACAATGAAGAAAGCGGCAAAACCTGGCCGATGGCTCTTCAAGGAGGAGCCGAGTTGCTACAATTACGCCCAACTGGAGAAAGACGGTGCCACGGTTTGGGCCGGCGTGAAGAACGCCCTCGCCCGGCAGCACCTTCGCCGCCTACAAATCGGCGATCGCGTGCTATATTACCATACCGGGAAAGAGAAAGCGATTGTCGGGGAAATGCGGGTCGTATCGGCGCCGACTACGGATCCGAACAGCGCTGACCCGAAGTCCGTGATTGTGAAGGTGGAGCCTGTTGCCCGTTGGCAGCCGCCAGTTACGTTGACGCAGATAAAGGCCGATCCGCTTTTCGCCGACTGGGAGCTGCTGCGGATCTCGCGTTTGTCCGTGATGCCGGTCAACACGGAACAATGGCGACGGTTGGAGGAGATGTGCCGAGCAAACGGTTAGGATGCCGAAGAAGCCTGAGCCAGCGCTTTTCGCTATACTGAGCGGAGCCAAGGAAAAGGCCCGCGGAGATGGACGACGCCGACGCTTCCCATGAAGGGAGCAGACGCAGGGAACCCAATCTGACTTGAACGCCTGTATTTAAGGCGAATGGAAGCATGGGCCCCCAGCAAGTCGAGCGTTTGAGAGCTTAGACACCTATGTCTCGTGAAAGTGCCGAACTCGTCGGTCAGGTGAAAACTTCGAGCGCCCCGCGCCGTTCCGACCGCTTCCTGAGCGGCTTGAGCGATTTCCAGGCGGCCGTGATAGTCTCCCATGTCCATCCCGACCCGGACAGCCTGGGGAGCATGGTCGGTCTCGCTCACTTGATCGAGACTTGCGTGGGCATTCCCGTGCAGATCACCAGGGACGGGCCGATTTGCCGGGCCGAGAACCGCATGATGGTGGAGACGCTCGATCTGCCGTTGACCGCGATCGAGAAAATTGAGTGGTCGGACGATCTGGCCGTGGTGATGGTCGACAGCCAGCCGAAGACGGGTCGGCATTCCTTCAATGGTGAAGCGAACATCTATGCGGTAATCGATCATCATCAGACGCCGGGCGACCTGGACGCGATTCCCTTCCTTGACATCCGCCGCGGCGTCGGGGCGACCTGTTCCCTTGTGACCCGCTATCTTCTCGAACAGGACATCGCTATCCCCGAGCACGTCGCTACCTCCCTTTTCTACGGCATCGAGACCGAACTTTCCGGCTACCCGCGCGAGGCCAGCGTGCTGGACGACGCCGCCCTGCAAACCCTCTATCCGCTGATCGACCGCGACGTCATCGCCAAGATCAAGAACGCCCCGCTGCCTGAAGCTTTTTACGAGACGCTGCTGCAAGCGTTGCAAAGCTCGTTTATCTACGACAAGCTGCTCATCAGTTGGGTCAATGACCTGTCGAATCCGGAACTCTGCTCGCAATGCGTCGAATTCTTGATTCGGCACGAGGGAATCCGGTGGGCGATCTGCGCAGGCGTACACGACAATCGCCTGGTGCTTTCGGTGCGCACCAACGTGGCGCAAGCGCAGGCGGGCGAGATCCTCGGCGGCGTCGTGCAAAAGATGGGCGGCAAGGCAGGCGGCCACGATCGCCGCGCGGGGGGCTTCATCCCGCTGGCCAGCACCTCATCCACGGCGGTAGAACAGGTGCAAAGCGAGTTCCGACGCCGTGTTCTGAAGACGCTGCAAGTTGAAGAGACGCGCGGACGACGGCTCGTCTCGCGCGGCGAAATGCTCAAGAACCTCGGATAGTCGATCCTCGTTTAGCGTTCGCAGTGAGGCCCCAAGCTCTCTGGTGCTTCCCTGCGAACGCTAAACGAATACAGGTCAATAGCCCTTTCCCTTCGTTGTCGTCTTCACCCGGCAAATATCGTGATTGGCCGCGATGTAGAGTGTTGAACCGTCGTCGCCGAAGCTGACGTTGGCGGTGTTGGTTCCCGTGTCGATATTGCCCAGGACCGTGCCATCGGGTGCGAACACCCAAACGCCGCCGGGTCCGGTCGCCCAGATGTTGCCGGCCGTGTCGATCTTCATGCCGTCGGGCAAGCCGGGTCGCTTGTCTTTGACCCACTTCATGCCGTCAACGAGGACCTTGCTTTCGCCGAGGGTCCCATCGTCCTTCACCGGGAAGGACTTCCAGATCGGGGCCGCGAAGTCGGAGTTGGCGACGTACAGCGTCTTCTCGTCGGGCGACAGGGCGATGCCGTTGGGGCGCGTCATCTCTTTCGTCAACAAGATCAGTTTGCCGTCCTTCTTGCGGAGGAAGACGCCAAAGAAGCCGAGTTCGAGCGACGGATCTTTTTCCCACTTGGGGCGGCCGTAAGGGGGATCGGTGAAGTAAAGGTCGCCGTTCGAGTGGTAGACAAGATCGTTGGGGCTGTTGAGCTTCTTGCCCAGGTAGCTGTCGGCGAGGACGGTCTTCGTGCCGTTCTTCTCGATGCGCGTGACCCGGCGATCGCCGTGTTCGCACAGCGTCAAGCGGCCCTCGGCGTCGAAGAGCAGGCCGTTGGAGCCTGGCTCGTCGCCCGGTTTGCCGCCGCGCGGTTCCTTGCCGGTGTAGCCGGAGGGTTTCACGAATTCGGAGACTTTGCCGTCCTGCCATTTGTGCACGACGTTGTGCGGGATGTCCGAAAAGACGAGGAACTTGCCGTCCTTGCTCCAGGCCACGCCTTCGGTCCAGATGAACCCGCGCGCAATCGTTTCGACAACGGCGTTCTTCGGCAACAGCTTGTCGAAGCGTGGATCCAGGCTGACGATCTTCCGCGGCGGCAGCGGATCTTCCTTCTTCTTGTCGCCGCCGAACAGCGTCGGCAATGCGGCCAGGGCGGCGATGGGGATTAGCAGCAAACAACGTGTCCAGTACATGGAACCTCCTGAAAAACGGGATTAAATCACGACACTCTACACCCATGCCCGCCAGAGAGTGAACCACGGGGGCCACGGGGAGCACGGGGGAACACTAGGAGCAATACCGGGAAAACGCAAAAAAACACGGGATTGCATGAGGGAGGATCTGTCGACAATTCCCGCCTGTATATCTCTGTCTTTCCCCGTGTCCCCCGTGCTCCCCGTGGTTCCTTCATTCACTCGAACCGCAACATCAGGTCGCCAGATTCGATCTGCTGATGGGCGTGCACGAGAACTTCGGTGATCTTGCCGGGTCGATCGGCGAGGACGGTTGTCTCCATCTTCATCGCCTCCAGCGTGACAAGCTTCTGGCCCGCCGTCGCCTCTTCGCCCTGAGCCACATGGACGCGCACGATCAGCCCCGGCATTGGCGCCCCGACGTGCTTGGGATTGCCCGGCTCCGCCTTCGGATGCGTCGGCAGCTCGCCTGCCTGCGACTTGTCCACGACCGAGACTTCGCGTGGTTGGCCATTCAGCTCGAAGTTCACCAACCGTCGGCCATCCAGATGCGGATCGCCGACGGTCAGGAACTTGATGATGAGCGTCTTGCCCGGCTCGATGTCGGCGCTGATTTCGTCGCCTTTCTCCATGCCGTAAAAGAACACCGGCGTCGGCAGCACGCTCACATCCGAGAACATCGCCTGATGGCTGAGCAACTCGTCATACACGCGCGGATAGAGCAACTGCGTCGCCACCTCGGCGTCCGTCGCGCCCCGGCCAAGCTGTTTGGAGAGTTGCTGTCGCGTGCCCTCGATGTCGGCGGCAGGCAGATTTGCGCCGGGGCGCGTGGTGATCGGCGTGCGGCCCTTCAAAACGCGCTTCTGCAATTTTTCGGGGAAGCCGCCGACAGGTTGGCCGAGCTTGCCCTCGAAGAACTCGACCACCGATTCCGGAAACGCCAGTTCGCGCGGTCCGTCCAGAACGTCCGCGGGCGTCAGGTTGTTGGCGACCATGAACAGCGCCAGATCCCCCACGACCTTCGACGTCGGCGTGACCTTTACGATGTCGCCAAACAAATGATTCACCTGGGCGTACATCTCGCAGCACTCCGCCCAGCGTGCTTCGACGCCCAGCGCCTGCGCTTGCTGATAGAGATTCGTGTACTGCCCGCCCGGCATCTCGTGGCGATAAACTTCGGCACTCGAACCGAGCTGCCCCGACTCGAACGGCAAATAATAGCGGCGTACGCCTTCCCAGTATTGCGCGGTCTGGTGCAGCGATGTGAAATCCATGCCGGTGTCGCGCTCGGTGAAACGAAGACACTCGACGAGCGTATTGAGATTCGCTTGGCTCGTCATGCCGGCGAGCGGCCCCATGGCGGCGTCCACGATCTCGACCCCTTCATGGGCCGCCATGATAAGTGTGGCGATCTGCCCGCCGGCGGAGTCGTGCGTGTGAAAGTGGATCGGGATGCCAATCTCCTGCTTCAACGTGCGAATCAGCTTCTGAGCCGCATAGGGCTTGCACAGGCCAGCCATGTCCTTGATGCCAAGTATCGTCGCGCCGAGCTTCACCAGTTGCTTGGCAAGGCCGACGTAATACTTGAGGCTGTACTTGTCGCGGCGCGGATCGAGGATGTCGCCGGTGTAGCAGATGGCCGGCTCGCAGATCTTGCCCTCGGCCAACACCGTCTCGACGGCGAGCTGCAAATTGGGCAGCCAGTTAAGGGCGTCGAAAATGCGAAATACGTCAATGCCGGCCTGCGCGGACTCGTGGATGAAGAGCTTGACGACGTTGTCGGGATAGTTGGCATAGCCGACGGCGTTGTTGGCGCGCAGCAGCATCTGCAACAGGATGTTCGGGATTGCCGCGCGCAGGTTGTTGAGCCGTTGCCAGGGATCTTCTTTCAGGAAGCGCATTGAGGTGTCGAAAGTGGCGCCGCCCCACATTTCGAGCGAGAAGAAATCGCTGTGCTGGCTCGCATACATCGGTGCGATCCGCAACATGTCGTGGGTACGCATGCGCGTCGCCAGCAGCGATTGATGGGCGTCGCGGAAGGTCGTGTCGGTCAGCAGCAAGCGCTTCTGCGTTTTGATCCAGGCGACGACGCCGGCGGGGCCGTCGCGGTCGAGGATCTGCTTGGCGTTGATGGCCGCTTGCGGCTTTGCAATCGCTTGCGATTCTGCGAGCGCCAAGCCGCAGGCAGCAATCGGCACCGGTTCGCTCGCAATCGATTGCCGTTTCTCTTTTGACAGGCCGCGCACCGCCGCTTCGTGATGCCCGTTGACGATCACTTCCGCGATGTAGGAGAGCACCTTGGTCGCCCGGTCCTTGCGTTCGGGCAACTGGAACAACTCCGGCGATTCGTCAAGAAAGCGCGTCGTGCAGCCGCCGGCCAGGAATGTCTCGTGCATCACCAAATTGGTCAGGAACGGGATGTTCGTCTTGACGCCGCGCACGCGGAACTCTTGCAGGCAGCGCTCCATGCGTCGGGCGGCGTCGATGAAACGCAGGCCGTGCGCCGTCACCTTCACCAGCAGCGAATCGTAGAAAGGCGTTATGACCGCGCCCGAGAATGCGGTTCCGGCGTCCAGACGAATGCCGAGGCCGCCCGCGGAGCGGTAGTGGCTGAGTCGGCCATGATCGGGCATGAAGCTATTCGCGGGATCCTCAGTCGTTACCCGGCACTGCAGCGCGAAGCCGTGTTGCATGATCTTCGCCTGATCGCCCATGCCGAGTTCCGCGTCGGCGAGGGGTCTGCCCTGCGCGACGAGAATTTGCGACTTGATCAGATCGTAACCGGTGATCTCCTCCGTGACGGTGTGCTCGACTTGAATGCGCGGGTTGACCTCGATGACGTAGAACTTGCCGGTATCCACGTCGAAGAGGAACTCGGCCGTTCCCGCGTTGTCGATCCGGGCGGCGTGGCCAATTGCGAGGGCGGCGTCCCATAGGGCTTTGCGAACGGCGTCGTCGAGATTGGGCGCCGGGGCGAGTTCGACGACTTTCTGATGCCGGCGCTGCAGTGAGCAATCGCGTTCAAAGAGATGCACGAGATTGCCGTGCTGATCGCCGAGGAGCTGTACCTCGATGTGGCGCGCCCGCTTGATAAATTTTTCGAGAAAGACATCGGGCACACCGAACGCGGCGCCGGCTTCGCGCTGGGCTTGATCGATGGCGTCGTCGAGCTGGGCCGAGGTTTGGGCGACGCGCATGCCGCGGCCGCCGCCGCCCATCGACGCCTTGACGATGACGGGGAAACCGAGGCTCTTGGCGAGCTTCTGCGCGTCGGCCTTGTCCCGCACGGGAGCGTCGCCGCCTGACAGTACCGGCACGCCCGCCTGCTTCGCCAGTTTGCGGGCCGCGAGCTTGTCGCCGAGTTGTTTGAGCACGCCGGCGCGTGGGCCGACGAAAATGATGCCAGCGTCGTGGCACGCCTGGGCGAACTGCGGGTTCTCGGAGAGGAAGCCATAACCAGGGTGGATCGCGTCGATCGCGTGTTCGC
>SYHD01000050.1 GCA_005799265.1 Planctomycetia bacterium
GATCCCGCAATCGCCATCGCCGCCTTGCCCTTCTCCAGAACCTTCCGAAGCAGGGCTTTTCGGAGGTGGTTCGGGAAAAAATCGATCAGCGCCTGCGTGAACGCCTGGCCCGCGGCCTCGAAGGTATCGCCGCCGAACCCGCCTCCGAAGTCCTCCTGCGTGATGTTCTGCCGCTCGCACTCGGCCTTGAGCAGGATCCAGAGCGCTTCAAATAGCCGGAGCCCGTCCGTGATGAAGTCGTGGAACGCCTGGAAGCTCGCGCCTTTGACATCGCCTTGCTTGGGCACAAGCTCCTCGATGTCGAGGCCGATCTCGCGCTTGAGCTGCTGCACTGCCGACCAGGTGAGATCGAGGTCCCAGCGCCGGTTCTTGCGGTCGAGAAATTGCTTGTCGAACATGAGCAAACTCCGATCACGTCACTGTGTAAAACGCAGGCGCTATTGTTCCATCGCCATGCGGCGTCAACTTGATCGTCACCTGTTGCCCGTCCTTGAGCTTCGCATCGATGGGGAAACCGTTGATCGCCCAGTCCGAATGAACGCCCCAGGCCTCGACCTGGTCGAACGGACCATCGAGAATGAACAGCTCGATCGGCCCATTGGTCGTCGCCGCCGTGTAGAGCGACATGAGTTGTGCGTTGGCTGGATTCCAGAGGAATGAGAACTCCGGCTCGAACTTGAACCGAGTCGGCTTGACGACGTCGAACAAGGAATCGCGATCACTCGAATCGATCAGGGCGCCTGGCTGCAAACCGAGCTTGATGTCCATCGCCGCCCCGATCGGTGTGCCGCCCGACGCACAGACGGCGGCGTCCGCGCCTATCTTTTTGGTCGAGATCATCTCGGCAGTGCCGGAGGTCGTGGTCGCGTCGGTGTAGAACAAAGGCGAGTTCGTGTAGTCCGCATGCGGTTGCAGCTTGATCGCGATCTTCTGGTTGTCACCGAGCGGGAAGTCAATCGGGAACTGCGTGACCGCCCACTCGGCGCGGACGCCTTTTTTAGCTGTCGCGGCGGGGCCGTAGAGCACCGCCAACTCGATGGGCGTGCCATTCAAAAACGCGGTGCGCAGGGCAGTCAGGCCGGTGCCGCCGTTCCAGAAAGCGGTCGCATCGACTTCCACCTTGTAGCGCGTGGGAACCTCGGTATCGACGTTGACGGAGCGGTCACTGGACTTCACCATCGCTGCCGGCTGAATGTTGAGCTTGACGTCCTGAATGCCGCGAACGTGCGTCCACGCCGGCGTGCCGAACCCCGAGCCGGTATTGCGATTCATCGTCAGTTCGGTTCCAAGTGGTCGGGGCATAGCGATCCTCCTCAGCGCTCATCACGGCACGATGCTGTTCTCGATCAACTTGGGCAGGAACTTTTTCACCGCGACATCGTAGGCAAGCTGCATGGCCGGGCGCGGCAGGTAGTGAACGACCTTCCGCCGGCGCAATGGCCACTTGCCAACGATGATGGCCTGGGGGCCGCCATACTCGATCTTCTCCGGCACCACGCTGCCGAGCGTACCGCTCAAAAGCTGGCTGCCGATGACGACCTCATGCCGCGCCGGATCGTGGGCGAAGGCAATGAAGTTCGCGTACAGTTCCTGGCCGTGACCCACGGGAGGCGAGCCGGGAGCCGACGTTTCCTTCCGACCGCCTTTCTTGATGGAACGCTTGGCCGTCCTCATCACGTAGGCGCCAAACTGCATCAGGAGCTTCTTCTCGGCGCGGTCGGCAGCGGACAAGATTGCCTTGCCATCGACGTTGCCGGAGAATGTCGCCTTGATCTCGCTCATGGTCGATCCACCCATTCGCGGAAGGTCAGCACCAACTCGCTGTGAAAGTAGCCCGTCGTGTCCATCAGATAGCGGTGATACAGCGGAAACCACCGCTTCTCGACCAAGACCAGCTGGCCGACGCCAGCCAACTCGGCGCTCAGTTGACTGACGTCCGTGTCGAGCTTGTAGCGAGTGGCGATGGCATTCACGAGCGCGAGCAGCCGATCGTTTTCCGCGACATCCGCGGCTTCCACCTTTTCCCGGACGACAACGTGAATCTGCAATTGCTGCGTGTCGGTTTCCTTGGCGGCGTCATGCTCTTCGGTCTGGTCAACACCGAGGACGCAGACTTTCAGGGCCTCGGAATCGATCACGCTGTAGGCCGGTTCAGCCACGAATGCCGTCGGCGAGCTCGGTCGAACCGTCGCGTTGATGTCTGCGACGAGAGCATCCCGCAGTACGGTGATCTTGGGGGGTGCGGGCGGAGGCGGCGGACGACGAGTACCGATGCCCGCTGCCAGCATCCTCCCTGCGGTCAAAGTCCCCCGGCCGATTACCCAGCGAACGCCGGCGCCGCTTACCTGAATCGTTCCGAGCGTCAGCGAACCGGAGCCGATCATGTCAGCGTCCCATTTCCGGCGAGCGCCTGCTTGCCAAGCGACAGTTCCCCTTCGCCGGTAGCTGCGCCTGTTTGCTTGGTATGAATCCGGATCCTGGCCTCCGGCCCGCGATCACCATTCACCCAATCGAAGCGGGGTCCGCCGCCGATGGGCTGCGTGATCTTGTAAACGACCTTGCGCCCATTGACCTCCTCGGTGAAGTAGTCGAACGAGGACGGCATGGTCGTGCCGAGCACGCTCGCCAGATCCGCCAGTCGCACGTCCAGGTCCCGTTCGTAAATGCTCGGGTTGAGCGGCGCGCCCCCCGGCGAGATCGGCGGCGTCTGCGGCGTGCGCGGGATGACCTTGACCTCGACGCTCTGCCCCTTGCGATGAAACCGCATCGTCACGGCAACATGCTCAGCGAGTTGCTCGTTGAGCCAAGCCATGCCGTTCGCCAGCAGATTGCCCATACGCGGTCTTTCCGTTATTGATTGAGCCGGATGCGAACGGTGGTATCGGTGTCGGATGCGGACTTCACGATCTTACCGATGAGCTTGTTGCCGGTCGCCGTGGCTGTTGCGACATTGGCGGTGTCGTCCCAGTACACCGTCGCGCCTGCGGCCAGCGCCGAGCCACCGCCCGTTGCCTTGGCGAAGTCGAACACTCCCTCGACCGCCAACGCGCCGGGTTGGTTGGCCTTGATCGGCTGCTTGGCGACGCCGACCAGGTCGCTCTGCACGACGACATCACCCGCTGCGACATCCGCTCCGGGCGTGTAGTCGATGGAGCATCCCTCGTGAACGAAAACTGCCTGTGCCATCGGTTGGTCTCCTTTTCGTGGGTCACACGTGTTTCCACGTCTGTCGTTTGACAACTGAGACAATGGCTTGCTTGGTCACCCCAAGCGTCGCTGCCAGTTGCCCGAGGCTGACCCGCGGGTACGCCTCCCGGATGAGTCGCACGGTGGACTCGGTGAGCTTGGCTTGGCGGTTGGCCTCCCCGCGACAGTGGTCGACTCCGTGAAGTCCGATGTCCCAGCAGTGCCGGATGTTCTCGGCGCAGGTCACGTATGCCAAATTCGCCAAGCGATTGTCCTGCTTATTGCCGTTGTTGTGATTGACCTGCATGCGTGGGGCAGCCGGTCCAAGGAAAGCCATCGCAACGGCGCGATGAACTTTCATCGCTCTGGGTCGCTCTCCAGGCACACAGACGCGGAAGAATAGATAGCCCTTGGTGTCTCGACCTGGGCGGAGAACGCGACCACGCTGACGCCCCGAGGTTTATTGCAGACTTGGTTCGCTGCGGACACGACCAAGATTGCTGACGCTGTACCAACCTTCTGCACCCGGGATCGGACGCCATTCTTCGCTTGCGTCGTCGCTCATGCCTCACCTCGGCCTTTCACGCCGCCGCGATAGTCCTGCAAGGCCACGCCGAAATCATGGAATCCACGCATTGCCACCCCCAGGACGTTGAAGTCCGCGTCGGCCGACTCGATGGTGGGCGATTCCTGACCATTGAGGAATGCAACCTCGATCACCGGCAAATCGGTCGGCTCCGCCAGGAGATACCAGGCCTTGCTCGAGGAGCCCGTGTACTGGCTGTTGCCGAGGTAGCGGCTAACCTCGACACGGAACTTGTTCTGATGTGGGTTCGTGATCACGTATTGTTTGTTCGACGTGTTGTCACGGAACTCCAGCGACTTGTAAAGCTGGGCGCCGATCACGGAAATCGCTGTCGGCACCAGCAAGATCGCTGGCATGATTCCGATCGGCTTGTTGTCGGTGTCTACCTGGTCCATGAAGGCAACCTCGCCCTTGGTCAAGCCGTCGATGGACAAGGCGGTATCAGCGCCGACAAGGTAGTTCTTGCGAGGCGCCGTGAAGAAATCGCTGTTGGCCATGAAGATCGTCCAGAACACGTCGTTGATCTTCAGGCCGGAGCCGCGACCGAGCTTGCGGGGCACCGTGGTGATGGCGCCCAGGTCGTCGTTAATGATGTCGCGGCGGTCGATGGACAGCATCAAGCCAAAGGTGTCGGCTTTGTTTGAGTAGGTCTCGTTGCCGAGCGTGCCGTGCTTGAGCTCCCCGCCGGGCGCGACCGATTCGTACTGATCCTTGCCGATGAGCCGGTAGCTGGTGACGGTCTTGAAGTCACTGACATTGCGCACCGCACAGATGTTGCGCCAGGTGCGCTCGACTGAGAAGAAGCCGTCGAGTAAGAACTTGTTAGCGACGTTGGACAGGATGCCGCCGATGTCGACGGTCGAGAATCCGGCCTCCACCTGACGGCCAAAGGCGTACTCGAGGACGACACGTTGGTCGCGGAAGTTCCGGCCAGAATAGCCGTTGGCCCAAGCCGCCTCGAGCAGCAGTTCCTGTAGGCCGATTCCGCCGCGAAAGCGCCGGGCAGCGATGTCGAGAGTCTGCGGCTCGAACATGCGGTCGATACCGTCGAGGCGAGCAGTGAGCATGCAGGCCGCTTCGAGTACGTGCCGAGTAACCGGTGCGCCGCCACTGCCGTGGACCATGGCCGGCTGCGGGCGACTACGGCGCAGGACTTCCAGTTCACAGCGGGTTTCATCCCAGCCATCGCGAATCGCCTGCAATTCAATATCCGGGAATCGCCCGCCGCACACCTGGCGAATCGAAGCCACGCGCTGGGATTCCGCAACGGCCTCGGCGCGGATATCCTCGGACGTGGCGCTCGTCGGTTCCGTGGAAGTCGTTGGATTCATGTCAGGCTCTCCGATGGAACGGTTGGCGGCGACGCTGGCGCTGGTCCGGCCGTCCGCCCCCAGATCGACGAAACTGATCTCGCCAAGAATCGACTTGCGGACGACGTTTAGCGGGCCGCTCTGTTGTCGACCGTTGACCAGCACGGTTTGCCCCTCCTTCACGAACTCAAACTCCTCGACACTGGCGCCGACCGAAGCTTGCCAGGGAAAACCGTTTTTGGCCGATGTCACGACCTCGCGCGCGGCCGGTGTATCGCGCGAGACGATCCCCGTGGCGACAAGCTGCCCTTCCTCGATGCGAATGGTGTCCGAATGGCCAACGCCAGAGAGCGGATCGTGTCCAAAGCGGATGGGCCGAGCTTGCGATGGAATCGACAACCCCGCGAGATCGAGGATGACGGGGTAACGCCAACCCGAAACACGCATCGGCGCGCCGGTGTAGGCCAGCATGCGAAAGCGGGGTAGCGTGCGGGCCGGGTCGCCTCCCTCAGCCAGCAACTCCAAGTTGGCGGTCGCGGCGATCTGGAGCATTCGCGGCCCGTCATCAAGCATCGCGTTGGTCGGCGGGTTCGTCGACTTCATCGGTGTTCTCCTCGGGGGTGGTCGGCTGAGCCTGGGCCATGTTCAGGCCAAGCTCGTTCATGAGTGCAAGTTCCTTCGCGCGCTGGCGCAGTTGCATCTCCCAGTCCTGGCCTCGCCGGGCGTATTCGTCCGCGAGCGTGGTTGTGTGGTTGGCGAGACGGGTTGCCTGGGCATTGGCTTCCTTGGCGGGATCAACGTGTTCATGGCCGTCCCAGAACCACTGGTGGGACCACTCGGCGAACGGGCCAAGATCAGCAGGCAGTAGGCGGTGAATCAGTGCCGCCTCATCGAGCCAGGCCGCAAGAAGGCGATCCAAGACAGCACATTCGAGCTGCGACTGGTCAACGCGGATCGATTTGAAATACGTCTGGTGGTCGAGGCGACCGGAGGCATAGTTGTAGCCTGACGAATTTCCCGCCGCGACGTTGAACGGCATGTTGAGGCAACGGGCGATCTCGTTCAGAATCTCCTTTTTAAATTCGGCGTAGGTCGTCGCAGGTTGTTCTGCCTGAAGCTGGCTCATCTTCCAGCCGCCCGGCATGGTCACGAGCGCTCGCTGTTCCAACTCGATCGGCTCGAACGGCTCAGCCGCTTCCGACTCACCGCCGGCAGGAGCATCGGTGTAAAGGATGCCGGCGAAGTCTGCAGCCGTTTCAGCGGCGGCGATTACCGCCAACGTGAACCGCCGCAACTGAGCGAAAAGCGGCAGCGCCGGCATGATATCAGGGATGCCGCGTGCCTGCCTCGCGCGGTCGACGCGGAACCAATGGAGCATCGACGCGGCCGGTACGTGGTCGTATCCCAGGATGAAACGCCCCGCTGCTCCGCCCGGATGCTCACGAAGCAGGTGGTACGTGACCGGGTTGCCAGCCGAGTCGAAGACAATTCCATCAACGGCATTCGCGTCCATCGAGGTCAGGTCCGGCGTGCAGACCTGGTCCGCCTCGATCAAGCGCAAATCGAGTTGCACCTGCGTCGGCAGCTTCGGATTGCTAGTCAGGATCGAAAAAGATTCGCCATCCGTGGCGCGAGCCATCCGCATCGTGCGGAGTTTCTCAGCGAGGCCGACTACCCTGGCCCAATTCGCAAACGCCTGCTCAATGCGGCGATTCGCTTCAGCGTCGTCGGTGAGCATCTGCAAACGTGGCCCGGTGCCGATCACATCGTTGGCCAGCGTCAGCACAATGCCCCGGGCATAGCTGTTGTTCGCGACCTCGTACCGTGAGCGGTTTCGCAGAATACGCCGAACTTCAGCGCTGTTGGCCGCGTTGGCGGAAAGCCCATCCGCGTTGGCCCAGTGCCGACGGTTGTCCGGGTTCGTCGCCGCCGCGTCGTAGCGGGCGCGAATCACGCGCGCGGCCCGTCGGGGTGATGCCGGTTTGAGTGCGAACAAACTCGTCAGCCAGTGGAACAAACTCTGCCTCTCCGCGACCAGAACCATGCCATGCCAAACCGCGCCGAACCCGACCTAGCCCTACCGCGCCTCACCCAACCAGATCGCAGTTCTCGCAACAATGCAAATCATGCCGTTTCCGGTGGAACCAGCTTGTTGAAACGCAGACCGCGGTGCTTCTTCTTGACGGCCTCTTTGCCCGACAGGTGCTTGTCCGCCGCAATCTGATCAGGGAGTGGATGCTGTTCGACGCTGCCAGCGTCGGAGGAGGCCTTCGCCGGCCCCTCCGCGTTCTTGCGGATATCGTCTTCGAGATCTTCAGCCATACGTCGTTCCCGGTTGGAGTCGCTCGGTCTACATGGCAGCTGTCTGATATGTATGCCGGAAAAATGCGATCTGTCCGCGAACTTGCAGAATGAAGTGAAATCGTGCTACCGGTAGCAATCCGCCTTGCCGAAAACCGGTGACGCCTCGAAGGTCACGAGTTTTCGACCGCAGTGCCGGCAAATTTTTCGCCGCCGGATGCGCCCGTCACGAAGCGGTTCGGTATTTGTGGTCTTGAAATGACGGCATCCGCAGCGTGGGCAACAGATGCCCAAAGCATCTCTGGACGGTAGCGGCTTTTTCATCGCCGGGCCCTCCGTTGCAGTTCGGCGAAGCTGACCCGCCCACGTTTGGCGGCGGCCTGGCCGTCGGTTCCCGGCAGGAGGGCGCCTTGAATCGACGCGCCTACAGCGCATCCGACCAGGCAATCGAACCAGTGGTTGTCACTCCGTTCGGGGCGCTGCTTCCATTCGTCCACGGTTCGGCCACGCCCTTCTGTTCTCACGCGGTACTCGGCACTCAGGTGTTCGGCGAACAGCCGATGTTGTTCCGCCTTGTCGCCGAAGAGGGATATGCAACCGCGATCCCCCATCGCCACGGCCAGGCGCGCGTGGACAAACGACTTCCAGTAGTTCGTGTCAAAGACCACATGGCGCACGGCCCGCTTGCCTTGGACATTGGGCATTCGCCAGTTCAAACCGATGCGATCTCCGGGCCTGCGTTTGTACTCGCTAAACGGCTGGCTCGAGGCGCCGACAAAACGCCCGTGGCTGGGGAGCACGACTCCGCCGTGGGCTGACTGCCGGCAGAATTGGTAAACGATGTCCGTGGACGATCCCCAGTTCGCATCCACCAGACAGCGTTCAATTCGCAGCATCGCGCCGTCGTCCCGCCACCACTCGCGGCCGAGGAGGTCCTGCGTAAGCGCTTCCAGACCCGCGTAGATCGCCCCCTCCAGCCCGCTGGCCTTGGTTGCGGCGGTAAGCGTGTTGCGCGCGTCGCGCAGCGTGAAGTACAATCGCTTCTGATCCGGGAACGTGCCATAGTCGATCACGTAGCCGGAGAAGTCGTCCTCCCAGGCCACCACGACGAAGAACAGCAGATTTCCTTGCACGTCGATAAACGCCGACAGATGGTTGCAACCGATGGGAACCTCGCCTCGCTTCATGCGGTTGAACTTTGCCGCGATCTGGTCGGGCGTAAGTTCGTCTGCCTCAATCGACTCTGCGGGAAGCGGTTCGTTCTGGTATTCAGCGAAGAACGCGGCCTCGTCCTGAAGCTTCAGGTTCATCGCGTGCTGAATGGCCGAAAGCTCGTCGTGGTTGAATCGCTCGGGCCACGCGACGAGGGAACCCGTGTCCATTGATTCCCGGTTTTGTCGGTAGAACTCGGTCGCCTCATCGCCGGCGTTTCCTTGCCGCATGCTCTCTGCTCGAATCTCGGCGTAGCGCTGCCAGAGTTTCTCGTTGGTCGGGAACGCGTAGACCATTTTTGTGCGCTCGCCATTCCATTCCGGGTGCTTGTCGCGGTCGAGAATGTTGTCGGCCATGTCGCCGGGCCGAATCACCGTGCAGGGCATGATGCCGGAGATCTTCTTGCCGGGCCCGGCCAAACCAAGGACGGCGCCGGCCAGGATGCTCTCGCGCGTGGCGCACTGCGACAAGGACCGCGCGGAGTTATGGGTGGGAACGAGTTCTTTTCCGCACAAGTACAGCCCGGAGGCAGAACTAACCGTGATACAACGAACGGGCTGAGTGGGAACCGGCTCTACAGAAACGACGTAACGCCGACGCGTGTTGGGCTTGGTGATGAGCGGGAGCTTAGTGCGCTTGCGAAGGAGTCGGAACACTGCAATCGTCGTTATGAAGGTGACGATCCATCCGGGGGCAACTCTAGGCCTGGTCAGCTTGATGGCATGACAATTGGCTTTGATCCCCAAGGAGCGGCAGAGGTAGAGAACAGCGTCGATGAGTTGTCGGTTGGTGTTTGAGAAGGTACAGCGTGTCCCCTTGCGTCCAGCAGTTCCCTTGGTGACCGAACCGTCGGTGTCCATGAGTCCTTGCAGGAGAGCCAAACGCTGTTGTGGCGAAGCGATCCAGTAGCAATGCGGGACATGCTTGTTTCCCAACAAGCGCGTTCGCCTCAGTAGGCCACGAAGGCCAAGAATCGTGCAATTCCAGGCACGGCTGAATCGACCAGCGGGGGCGTGAAAATTCCAGCAAGGTTTGCCAACGTAGAATCCTTCGTCTTGGATGTGATCGAGGATTTCATCATCGGCCGTAGTGACACGGCCAGAACTCTTGTCGCCATCTCCCAGCCAGACGCCCAGTGTGTAGGGCGGGATAGGCAACACTGCTTCGCTCGTTTGAAGTGGACCTGCAAGTGGAATCGAATGATTGTTGCGCCCACCCTCCGCAGTGAGTGTCGTGCTGATCCCCCTCGTGGTCACCAAGGACGAGAGCGACTCTGCTTGGTACTCGGGCAGAACGGCGGTTCTTGAATGGGAGCAAAGTACTCTGCGGCGAGCATTGGTTCGTTGCATCGCCGTGCTGGTTGACCACCGGTGTCCTGCATCGGCAATGACAGAGGCTCCATCATCGAACGTAATGCGACAACACTCCCGATCATTCATGACTTCACTCGTCGCTAATATCTGGCATGGTTTACCATGCTCGTCAAAAACCGCATCTCCGACTTGCAAATCACCCATTGGTACAAAGCCGGACGGTGTAAGGATTGGTGTGACCACGTCCAGTGCTTCATCAGTCTGAGGATCGTCGAGGACGACCAAGGTGGGCCGCACCGTCTTGCCGTCGGCTCGTTTGTACTTCATGCCGCGAATGCGCCCCGTAATGCCCGCGACCTTGATGATTGCGCCGCTCGCAAGCGAGTAGCCGTCGGGCCGCACGAACTCGCGGCGGTCTTCGCGCTCGAGCCAATCCGCGGGCTTCAATGTCGGCAGCACGACATCGCGGGCGGTCCAGCCGATGTGGGTGCGCTCGCGCTCGTAAAGTTGACCGTTGCAACGATTGGCGATTCCATCGAGGCTTTGAATCGGGTGGACGACCTCGGGATAGTCGGTGTGCAGGAGGTCATTGCCATCCAGTTCCATCTTGATCGAATCGAGCATGTCCATCGCGTGGCCTTCGTCCGAACCAATCAGGCATACGAACTCCGTGTGACCGTTTAGGATGGCCCAGATGCAGGCGATTTCGCATAGGCTCGTCTTTCCGAACCCTCTCATGGTCGCCATCGCGAACAGGCCGCCGCGCAACACCGCCTGCTCGATACGGCCAATCACTTTCAGATGATCGGGCGACCAGGGTAGCGAGAACGTAAGCTGGAAGTATGACTCGCAGAAGAAGCGAAAGTCTTTCGCTGTCTGCCGCCGACGGATCGCATCGACCTGGTCGGGTAACTGGCCAATGTCCCGACCGGCAATCGAGATCGCCTGGTTGCGGGCGTGCGACCTCTCTTTGGCTGCCTCATACGGATCGCCCATGTCGGGTCTTGGTACATGCCGAACTTGCACCAGCCAGGCGACATAGCGCAAGAGATCTACGTGTCGGGCATCGCCGATGCGCAGGCCGGCACGCGTGCGATGGCGATGAAGCTGCCGTTCGCTGATCACCTCGCCGAGCGAGGTCGAGTTGAGCAGTCGGCACAATTCGCTCGGACGCAGCTTGCGCGGGTCAATCACGGTGCCCCATCTCCTTCACGAGCCAAGCGGCGTAGTGAACCAGGTTGATCGTTCCGTCCGAATTTGTCGGCGCACCGGCTGCGACGTCCGCTTCGAGCATCGCGACGGAGACCGGTTGACCGCCGGCTCTGGTCAGCATCCGGGCGGCGTTCGCCAGCGTCAACGCGTTCGGATTCAGCCCCGCTGCCTCTTGGTTTTCGGCCATGACCAGGCCTCCGAAAAATCTCCAGAATTCTGGCCAGCTTCGCTTGAACCCTCCCGCGACGCGAGGTAAGTCACTGACCCTGCGATGCATCGCGATGTCCGCGACGCCGCATTCCGCAACACCGTATCGGGAGAAACATCATGGCGAAGAAGAACACCACCACCAAACTGAAGGTCGTCGCCGCGCCGGCGGACGCCACACCCGCCAAGAAGGCCAAGGCCAAGGCGACCAAAGCCGCGAAGCCAGCCAAGACTGAAACGCCGGCCAAGACCAAGAAGGTCGGCTGTCTCGACGCCGCCGCGAAGGTCCTGGGCGAGAGTGGCCAGGCGATGACCTGCAAGGAGATGATCGACGCGATGGCGACGAAGGGGTACTGGACCAGCCCCGGCGGCAAGACGCCGCACGCAACTCTCTATTCCGCGATACTCAGAGAGATCACGACCAAGGCCAAGGACGCCCGCTTCAAGAAGAGCGAGCGCGGCAAGTTCGTGGTCGCGGGATAGCGCCTGTCCCAACAACCGCATCGCCCTTGAGACCCCACGGCGGGGTCTCTTCTCGCTGGTCGCGTCTTTGGCCAAGCCCGCCAACCGGTCGCGACTTGGGCGAACGTGGGCGACCCGTTGGCCAACCAAGGGGGCATCCGCGCCGGGTAAATTTCCGACGAATCCATCCCAAATTGGCTTGATGTTCTCCACGAATCCTGGCTCCTGTGTTCTGGCCGGCGCGGATCGGCCGCGCCGCGAACGATCTTTGACAACGGGAGGACCAACATCATGTCTCGCAATTGCCTTGCGTGCGGGCGTCGCCCCGCCGCGACGACGCCAGAATGGCCGGCGCTTTGTGCAACGTGTCTCGCTCGCGCCGGCGAACGCATCAAGCCCGGCGCCCGCGTCATCTGCGAAGTCGATGAGGGGTGCAGCGGCACCGTGAACCGCATCGAGGATGATCTGGCAGTCGTGACCACCAACGATGGCAAGGAGGCCTGGGTGCCGATCCCCGAACTGATCGCTATTACGAAGCGATGATCGCACTGGACATCGCCCGAACTTCAAACCTGCCGGGCGATGTCCAGAAACCAGATCGGTTTGCCCAACTGCCACGCGATCCGAATTTCCTCCTGCACGCCAACGCTCTCCTCCCACCCGTCCAGTTTCAACACAAGGACTTCGTGGCATCGCGCCAGATGTTCGCGGTTGTACCGCTCCCAAAAGGACCAGTCGGTCGGCAAGCCGTATTCCACAAGCGGATGGCTGAAGGCAATCGGCGAGAAGACAGAGTGTCCGGTTTGCAGTAACGCTGCCGCCACAAGGCATGCATCGCGAAATCGCTTCGCACGCACGGCAGGATCTGGATCCGAATATGGGGAGATGAGGTAAATGATAGGGCCCATCGTTTGGCACTCCTCCCGTTCCCTGAGTTTCGTTTGCCAGTCGTTGAACGACGGTGGCATGATCAAAGTATTCGTGGAGACGTACCGCCAGCGCTCCATCAGATAATCGACGTACTCACCGAGTTCGTCGGGTTCTGCCTGGTGGTCGTTGATGGCATCGATTGCCTCAACCAGCCCATGTACGAAACCACGTCGATAATTCGAGTCACTGAATTCTCGATGCGGGGTCCGAAGCAATTCGGCCAACGAGAGGGCTTCGAAATTCGTCGTCTGATTCATGATTTCTTCTCCTTGGTCCCAGTGAAACATTCGGCCTTCTTCCCCGTGAACTTCTCGAACCGCTGAACAATGACGTCGCAGTAGAGCGCGTCTAACTCCATCAGGAACGCCTTGCGACCGGTCTGCTCGGCGGCGATCAGCGTTGAGCCGGATCCGCCGAACAGGTCGAGCACGTTCTCGCCGGCCCGCGACGAGTACTGCATCGCCCGCGCCGCGAGTTCGACTGGCTTCTCGGTGAGGTGGATCATGCTCTGCGGATTGACCTTCTTCACGTGCCAAAGGTCGGTGACATTGTTTGGTCCCAGGAAAAGATGGGCCGCGCCTTCCCTCCAGCCGTAGAACGCGAGCTCAAAAGCGCCCATAAAATCTTTGCGCGTGAGGACGGGATGTTGCTTGTCCCAGACGATGCCCTGCGAGAAGTACAACCCACACGCCTTGAGCACCGGTGGGTAATTGCCGAGATTGGCGTAGCCTCCCCAAATGTAGAAGCCCCGGCCTGGCAGGAGCACGCGCGCCAGGTTTCCGAACCATGCGTCAAGCATCTGCTCGAACGCCTCGTCGGAAACGAAGTCGTTGGCGAGCGGTCGGTCCTTCGGCCGCAACTTTTTCGTGGTCGGTTTGCACTTGGATTTGTCACGGGCCAGGTCAAAGCCCTGGTGGTGCATTTTCTGCAAAGCGGCATAGTCCTCGCGTGCTTGCCTGTAACTGTAATCCGATTTGGCCTTCGCTTCTGGCACGGGGAAACTGGATAGACCGGCGGCGATGGCGTTGTTGGAACGGGGCTCGACTTTCACGTTGTAAGGCGGGTCCGTGTTGACCAAGTGGATGGCTGCACCGTCGAGCAGCCGATCCACGTCCTCGGGCTTGCTCGAATCGCCGCAGAGCAGCCGATGGTTGCCAAGCACCCACAGGTCGCCGGGCCGCGTAGTCGCTTCGTCCGGTGGCGCCGGCACCTCGTCGGGATCGCACAAGCCGTCCTGGATACCGGGGTCGAGTAGCTTGGCCAGCTCGTCCTGGTCGAAACCGAGCAGACCGAGGTCGTAGTTCATGCCTTGCAGCTCGCCCAACTCGATCGGCAGCAGGTCGTAATTCCAGTCGGACAATTCGGACGTCTTGTTGTCGGTGATGCGGTACGCCTTGATCTGTTCGGGAGTCAGGTCCTTGGCGACGTGAACCGGCATCTTCTCCAGGCCGAGCTTCTGCGCGGCCTTGTAGCGTGTGTGCCCGCAGATGATGACGCCCTCGACGTCCACCACGATCGGCTGGCGGAACCCAAACTCACGGATTGACGCCGCCACGGCATCGACGGCATCGTCGTTGAGCCGGGGGTTCTTCTCGTAGGGCTTGATGTCGGACAGCTTGCGAAGCTCAATTTTCAAGACGAGTCCCTCCTCTTTGGTTTGAGAATGATTCGACAGGGGCCATCCCGGTCAGAAGATAGCGGGCTTTCACTTCATGCCAGACACCTTTCCAGATCGCTTGGCGCGTCCTCCATGTGCCGAATGGCATTCTCTTGCCATGGGTTGTACTCGTCGTCGATGGGTCGGTGCGCAGGTTTCCTAGCTCTGGACCCTGACACGAAAAGTCGGTTGCAATCAGAGCACAATCCAAGCCCGCCGACGCAATAGCCGGTATGGCACCGAGGGCAACGCGAGTATTTGAAATTGGTGGTTTTCGTCATGGGCTTCCTCCAAGGTGGACCATTGGTTTTTGAAAATCCGGACAATCAAAAGCACGTCTGTCTAATCCCACGATTCTTCCGCGACGCGTCACGGCGAACCGTGGGCCGGGAAGTACCTAACCACCAGGGCATAGAGACAGAAAGAGAGAAGAAGAGAGAGAATTATTCCATTTATTACATTGTTGCGCCCCCTCGCGCAATGCTCTCTCACCGCTCTCGTTCGCTCGCGCGACCCGGCGCAACAATGTAATAAATGCAATAAATCACTCATGCCTTGGTCTCCTCCGTTCCACTCGTCGCCAGCAATCGATAACACAGCCCAGGCCGACCACGTCGTCCGGTCGCGATAGTCTGCGCTTCGATCAGTCGCTGTTCGAAGAGTGTGACGCGGACCTCCTCATGTTCGCGGCTCGACCACGGCAACTTGCGGTTGATCTTCCAGAACGGCATCCAGTCGTCGCCGTGCTGCTCGCGCCATTCGGCCAGCACTTCCAAGAGCCGCTTGCGCCTGGCGTCGAAGTCGCTCTCGCTGGCATAGCGCGAGGCCATGAACAGCATGCGGCGCGTCTGGTGTTCGATGAAGGCGCCGGCCCATTCCGCGGCATCGCGCCCGATCTCTGGCCGCTCGCCACAGGCGCTGCACGCATGGATCAAAGCCAGGCGTCGCGTCTTCTCGTAGGCCCGTGCCCAGATCGCCATGCCGGCTGGGTCGTTAGCGTTTTGGGCCTGGTCGTACTCAGCGTCGGCCCGCAGCCGCAGGTCACGGAACACGTCCTGGGCATCGGCCGTGTGCGGCACCAGCACGGGCGTTGGGTGCTCGACCCCGAGGTTGCCGCCGGGCCTGAAGTCAGCCCACCAGCGCGCTGTCGTCAAGATCGAGTCGGGGATCGAACGCGCGGTGTCATCGCGCCCGGAGCCGCGCCGCCGGCATTCGAGGATCAAAAGCCGGGCCAGGAAGCCGTTGGTCATGAGCCGCGCCGACAGCGCCTCGTAGAAGTGCTTGGGCACGGCAGTGCCGAACAAGCACAGACACGGCTGACTGATAACTGTGCGCTCGCGGCCGGCCTTGGCGCGCATGACGTAGACGGTGGAGGACGCCGAGTACATCTGCAACAGCATCGACACGATCTGTTCATGCCGAGCATCCTTGGACTGGCTCACTCGCAACAACAGCCCGTCGATTTCATCGACCTGGAACAGCGTCGCCGGCTGGAAGAACAGGCGATCCTCGATCCCCTCGCCGCTGGCGAACGACGTGCCAAGGCCATCGGCCAGGCCGGCCTCGAGCAGGATGCGGGCGTTGACCTTGCGGGCGTGGTCCTTGCCAACACCGCTGTTGGCCAAGCTGAGGACGTATAGGTTCGTGCGGTTGTCCATCGCATCCCGGACCTTGCGTCCGGCCAGGAATCCTTGCAGAGCGAGGGCGCCGGCAAACGCCAACACCGGCTCTGGATACGGAGCCGTTTCGAGCGTGTAACGCATCACCTCGTCGACGAAGCCGGGCACGCGAAGCAGCTCGTCGGGGATCGGCCCGGGGTCGGGATTGTCGCATGGCTCTCCCTCCGGCTTGTCGGCGAACATCTGGTCATAGTGGTTCTCGACGAAGGCGACCGAAATCCCGTCCGGTTCATACCGGGCGACGCTGGCCGCGATCCGCTCGACCTCGGTGAGCGGCAAGGGCGGCACGCATCGGTCCTGGTTCGTCCGGTGGAGCGCTGCCGCGATCTCTACGCCGGTCATCCCGACTCGGCGCATATTTCCGCCGAGTCGCGCCAACGTCGCGTTTCGTTGCCCCTCCGGTATCGCGTTCGCCTCGGGCGAACCGGTCGCCACGTGCGCCAACGTGGGCGTCCCGTTGGCCAACCTGGGCGTTCCGTTAGCCGACGGGGCCAGACGGTCGAGTTCCTGGGCCAACCACGCCGGCGGTTCCGGAAGGCGATCGGCCGGGGCGTCAAGCTCGAGGTCCGGGGCCCAACGGTACGCCTTTCCCTCGACCACGGATGGCGGAGCGACGATGTAGCCGCCGTCGGTCCGGGTATCCACCTTGGGAGCCAGGCGCGATTCCGTGCATCGCCAACTTTTATCAGCCGGCCGGCGGAACACGCAGTGCCTGCCGCCGCGCGGTGTCAGGGCCATCGCTGTTTGGGCCAGATTGGCGCTGCGGTCGGGATCACCCGGCCAAGCATTGGGCTCGCCATCGATGTCGATGACGATCAGTCCCTCGGTCGGGATGCCGATGTTGGCGCCTGGATGTTGCGCCCACCAGCGTTCGATCTGCTCGACCTCCGCGCTGGCGTCATGGAAGCCGTGCTCGGTCAGCGGCGCCTTCGTTCCCGGCACGCACGGGAATACCCGGTAGCCGAGTTCGGCATAGCGCAGCGCGGCCATCAGTAGCTCGTCGGGTGTCACCACGGGATCTCCTCCTCCGCGGCAACCGCGTTTGCACCAAACGGAATCTCGAGGGCGCCAACCGGCAGTGCCTGCTCATTGACTCGTGGCGGAATGTCGCCCAATTCATAGCCGACGATTCTCTCGAAATCCTCGCCCGTAACATTGCGGACGGTGATCTCGCGCGTTGGGGCCAGGCGTTCTGCCAGCGCGAGGGCGACCGCTTCCTCGGCCGACTCCGGAACCGGTTCATGCGATCGGCGCTTCCACCATTGCACAGCCTTCTGCCTGGCGTAGCCGTCATGCTCGAGGCAGATCCATTCCGACTTGTAGTCGTGCCAGCCGACGCGGTAGTCGACGCGCATGCTTCGCGGCGCATCGGGGCCGGCGCCGCGTTTGAAGTGAACGCTGAACGACACGTCGCTCACCGTGTACTTCGTCGTCGTCACCTGGCCGGACAGAATGCCGGCATCGCTGGCCTTGGCGTCATGCTTGGAGCGTTCGGGCGGCGGAAACTCATATCCACAGTCGGGGCATCGGGCGTACCCGGCCGCGATGATCGAGTGGCATTCGGGGCATTCTTTTGCCGGGGCCGGTCCATTTCCCGCAACGCGTTCCTTCAGCTTGAGCTGGTCCACCGGGCCGTGCCGCAGGACGTTGCCGCCAAAGTCGAGAACGAGGCAGTTTGTCTTGCCGGGATGCAGACGGAAACCCCTCCCGACCATCTGGTAATAAAGACCCGGCGACAGCGTCGGCCGCACGAGCGCCACGCAGTCGATGTGCGGCGCATCGAAGCCGGTGGTCAGCACGTTGACGTTGGCCAGGTACTTCAGATCGCCGGCGCGGAATCGAGCCAGGATCGCGTCGCGCTGGCGCGACGGCGTTTCGCCCGTGACGAAGCCGCAGTCGATGCCGTGCTTCGTCTTCAGCACCGAGACGACGTGCTCGCCATGCTTGACGCCGCTGGCGAAGATCAACACGGCGTTGCGAGTTTGGGTCTGGTCGACGATTTCAGCGCACGCAGCGTCAACCAAGGTTTCTTGATCCATGAGGTCTTCGACCTCGCCAGGGATGTATTCACCGCCGCGAACGTGCAGGCCGCTCGTATCGGCTTTCGTCTTGCCGGCCTTCGTGATTAGCGGACACAGGTAGCCCTGAACGATCAACTCGCGAATGCCGACCTCGTAGCAAACGTGATTGAGGTAACCATCGGGCGTGCAGATTGAGCCGCTCTTGAGGCGGAAGGGCGTCGCGGTGAAGCCGATGATCCGTAGGTACGGGTTGACCGTGCGCGCCTCGGTCAAAAACTGCCGGTACATGCCGTCGCCTTCTTCAGGAATCAAATGGCAGTTGTGGACAAGAATTCCATCAGCGAAATAAGAAGGATGTCCGGCGACGTGCAGGTTATAGACAACGACAGAGCGCGTTTGTTGGTGATGCGTAGCACGCACCAGCCTCTTTCCGCGAGGAAGGCGGTCTTTCGACGATCCTGCTGTTGTCGGATGATGGCATTGTGACAATGGCCATCGATCTCGATAGCGAGCCGAGTCTCCGGATTCGCCAAGTCGATCTTGTAGTGAGTGGGCCAGCCGGAACCCTTCGGCGTTCGTGTCGGTACCACGAACTCTGGAATCCAGGATGGTCCGAGGATTGCCAATAGCGCCTGCTGCGAGCGAGGAAGCGCTCGTCCATTCCCGCCCTGAATTGACGGTCGGTGATGCCGTGCCTTCAGGCTCGCACTGACCTTGCGCCGAACGGATTCTGAGATCATCGGATTGCTGTGCCTCTTGGAGCAGGATCTCGAGCAGAATTGCTGTCGGTTCCAGAGGCGTTCCTGCATTACTCGTACCTGACCATTTAGCACTTTGCTCCAAGGCCGAAACGCGTGCCCGCAATGCATGCACATCTTCGACGCCGAACGCCATCGCCCCGCCTTCCAAGAGACCAGCGGCGATCCAGCCCCGTTCCGTGAAGATGGGATGACCACTGGTGCAGGTGAGCTTTGCTCCATCCGAAAACTCCAGGGTAACAAGGTTGCGGACAGACCGAGCCGACGTTGCCAGAACCTCGCCGACGCCGAGTCCGTTCAACACCATATCACCGGCGCGGACTCGCTCAATAGGCGCAGGGCCGTTGGGAGTTGCGATCAAAGTTCCGGCTGGACAACACTCGTCGATCACGACGAGATCGAAGGCGTCCAGTTCGCACGCTCGCTTGTAGACCGACTGAATTCCTGCCAAGATCACGGCATGAGTGGTGTCACGGCGTTTCAGTCCCGCCGAGTAGATGCCGAAACGGACCTCTGGGCAGACCTTGTTCAGCTTGTCGGCCGTTTGCTCGAGCAGCTCCTTGACGTGCGCCAGGATCAGCACACGCCCATTCCATAGGCTGACGGCGTCCTTGCAGACCGATGCCATGACGGGCGTCTTACCGCCGGCGGTCGGGATCACCACGCAGGGATGGTCATCCCGAGCGCGGAGATGCGCATACAGCGCCGCAACTGCCTCATGCTGGTACGGGCGCAATTCCACCTGGCCGCCTCCCTTCACCGATCGGAATACATTGACGTTCACCGGCGTCGTCATCAGTCGTCTCATCGACGACAAGCGTCGCCCGGACCAGGCGAAAACCAGCCACCAGTTGTTGGCCGCCCAGCAAACGCAGAATTCGCCATGCCGCATCCGCGGCGTCATCCTGGCTCTCGCGAAAGGTTCCCAGGATCAGTCCGTATCTGCTGATCGCGACCCAGCCTTCAATCGTCATCGCCGTCCTCCTCGATCGGCCGGATCGTGACGCGAACGATGCCGGGCGGCTTCGGCCGACGTTTGCGTGCCCGCAGGTCCATGATCTGACTGTCGTCGACGTAGACGCCGCCGTGCTGCAGCGCATCAAACAGGGCCTTTTGTGCGTTGTCGATGTCGCGCCGACGACAGTCCGGTGGGAAAAAGTCGACCTCAAGCTTGAGCGGTCCGGTCATGGGCACGAGTCGTCGGGCCGCGAGGATCGCCACAACACGGTCGCGGAACTTGCGTCCTTCTCGGCTGATGAGCGTTCGATACCCGACCCGCCGCCAGTAATGATTGATTGACGGCGGATAAGGCAATTCGACCGTGAACATCGTTTGGGACTCCGTTTCAAAAAGTGAAGGCATGCGTCTCTCGTCGGAGCGCACCAACCGTGGCTAATGAACACCCCTTGGAGTCGCGGGGACAATCATGTCGTCGTTGCCTTTCAAATTGGCTTTCCCGGGACGCAGACCTGTTGTCGCCGCTCAACCGCGCCGGTTCGCACGCATGCCAGTCACTTGGTCCTCAGCGCCTCCACGGAGGAGTGCTGTTGGCCTGCGGCGGCGCAGTTGTCGGGGCCGTCGCCGGGGCGTCTTTTTTCGAGAAACCCTTGATCTCGTTGGCGATCTCGCCGGTGTCGGCCCGTTTCTTGCACTTCACGTGGATCACCAAGGGCAGGTTGTGCAGGTCCGTCGAGTCGTTCGGAGCCAGCACGCCGACTGCCCGACAGATGGCGGATAATTCCGCTTTCGCGATTTGCACGGTAACCGCGTTCGGGTTGTCGAGGTTCAAGCGCGCCCACAAGAGCCGGTTCTTGTGCGGCCCGTCGAGGATCTGAAACGTGAGCTTAAGGTAGTTGCCGGTGCCGGCCTTGTTCGGGCTCATCTCCGATTCGGTGATGAGGGCCAGGTACTTGCCGGCCGGGATCGGCTCGAAGTCGCTCGAAGGTTCCACTTGGTTGGCATCGAAACCACACAGATCAGCCATGTCAGTTTGCTCCCTGTTGATTGGGGTGGTTGGAAAGCGCCGCGATGAATGACTGCCAGGCAAGCGGCAAGTCGTCGGTGATTCCGTAACGATTCTTGGCGATGCACGCGGGGCCGCCGACACAGCGGAGAACGCGCTCGCCGCCGTCCTTGCCGATGGCCTGGGCGATGGTCCGTTTGCGGTTGAAGCCGGCATCCTCGGTCTGCGTGCGCATCTTGCGCGTCGCGAACAGAACGGCATCGACCCATTCGCTCACTAGGGCGCTGGCATGCTTGTGTAGCCTTGGCGAATACCGGTCATATGGCGACGATTCAGGGTCCTCGAACTTCTCCACCTTGGCATGCGCGATGAGCAGCACAACCATGCCGTTGCCAGAACGAAGTTGATTGAGCTGGTCGACGATTTCGCGCCAGTAGGTCAGGGCGTGCATGTAGCCGCGGGCGTAGCCGCCGTCGGCTTTCTCAATGTTCTTGGCGCCGGTGTCCTGACAGACCTTGTCCCAGATCATCCGTTCCAGCCAATCGAGGCTGTCGATGACGACGGTTTCGTAGTCGTGCTTTTGCGTGCGGAGTTCCGCCAGAGCGCCGACGACGTCGTCATAGGTTCTGGCCAGGGGGAACTTGTCGCAGGCGATCTCGTCCAGGCCGTCCTCGGTCTGGACGAAAATAGGCTTGGGGGCTTGGGCGCCGAACGTGCTCTTGCCGATCCCCTCCGTGCCGAAAACTAGCAAGCGTGGCGGTTTCGGCACTCGACCACGTTCGATGCGCGACAGCAAACTCATGTACCGACTCCTCGTCAAAGAAGGATAAATATGGAAGAAGAAACCCTGCCGAACCTTGCCCCGCCACGCCCCACCTCGCCACACCCCGCCTGGCCACGAATTGCCAATGCCTGTTTACAATTGTTCGAAGACGCGAATTTCCTCGTACCCGGTGGGCCAATAGTCGTCGCGCTGACAGATCAGCAGTCGTTGCATGGCCCGCTCATTGGCGTTTTGCGCGAGTGTCAGGATTTCCGGCTCGACGCGCCAGACGCCGCAGCGGAACGGTGGTTTTTTCTCGACGGCGACCAAGTGAACCGGCACCATCGCGCCGCTTGCGATCTGCAGGATTGCGCGATAGAACGCAAGCTGGAACACATAGCCGAAGCGCCGAGCGTCGGCCTCGAACCAGGTCAGATCGTCGCAGGATTTCAGGTCGACGATTCCCTGCGTCGGTGAAAGCCAGTCGAGTCGGGCTTGCGACGGAATGCTCAGGTAATCGACTCGCACAACGCATTCTGGCACGCCGTTGCGAAGTAGGTCCGTCGCAACACCATGCATCTGCACGGCAGCAGCCAACTCGCAAACCAGTTCATGCTGTTCGTTGGTCAGCACCGGCTTGGCCTGTGCCTCGGCCCATTCCGCCCAGGCCTTGGTCGTCGAGCCAAACGGCTGGCTCGTGCGAGGATTGATGGGGCCGCCGATGGCGAATTCGGCCTCGAACGCCTCCCAACCTTCGAGGATGGCGACGTGCGCCGCGCGCCCGACCAGAAACGCCGAGCCTTCCTGATCTGAAATCAGCCCAAGCTGTTTTTTCCGAAACAGAAACGGGCACTTGCGAAAATCCGCAAGCTGGTGGCTGCTCAGGTAGTCCTTCGACCGGGCGTGATAGACCTCGGCCGGCTCGCGAATCAGGAAATCGACGTTCAGCGTTTCATGGAGGCGATCATTCATGCGACGGCCTCCTCGCCCTGGCGCCGGTTGACCGATCGCGCACTGCTCTGATCGACCCGTTCGATGTGGAAGGCTTCTTCGCCGAACTCCCGGTGAAGCAGTCCGGCGAAGACGCGGGCGATCATCCGGCCGACGCGATTGCCGGCGCCGACGAGAATGGCATGGCCACCCTCGTCGATGCGGTAACTGGCATCCATGCGCACCCTCGCACGGCCGGCCAATCCTTCAACCGCGAACATAGCCAGGTGGAGCGACATCTCGGCTTCTGTCAGCGGAACATTCGATTCGAGAATGAACAAGAACGAATGCCCCATCGCAGGTCTCCAGAATCCGATCCAACGCTTCGTCTGTCTGTTACGTATGCTCGAAAAAGTCGAACTGTCCGAAATCCTCAAAAATCGATGCCAACTTGTTCAAAAAATGGTTTAGCCTCGGCAATGATCTGTCGCACTTGACGTCGCGACAGACCGGCCTCGGCCGCGGCGGCGGCAATGCTGCCGCCCATGTAGCGACGGCAAATGTCACGCATGTACCCTGGCATTTCGGCCAGCGCGTAATGGAACGCGTCGTCGTCTTCACGTCGTAGTGTTTCTTCTCTGACCTCGTAACCTGTCCGACGCGATACGTCGCCAGGCCCGATGGCGGTCGCAAGGGGCTCGGGCGTCTCGCTCTTGGAAACGAGCTCCCGATCGAGGGATTTCGCGAAAAAGCCATCGCTGCGCGTTGGGCACTCTCGAGCGCGCACAAGCATGGCAACTGCGGAATTCACGACGCGGTCGATGAACGTGTCCACGGAGGCCTTCGCCGGATCGAATTGATCGGCGGCCTTGAGAAGCGCAAGCCAGAGTTCCTGTTGCAAATCCTCTTTCTCGGTGGACTGAAAGTCTCGGCGTCGGTGGAGCTGACGAGCCTTGACGCTGATGAGCTTCTTCGCATACTTCGTGAAAATGAAGTCACTCCCATGCACATGGTCCATAAAGCCTCCGGGACCGAAGGCTGTAGACCACGGACATCGCTCCGAGGGGAGCGAGCGCATGTGCTGCGATGTCACATCGCAGGACCAACACAAGCGCGACGATTGACTGCCGGGTTCAGTGCCTCACGGCCTTCACCCGGCAGCCGTCTTGTCGCAGTTGCGACTTCATGCGCACGAAACGGCGGGAGTCAGGAATACGGCTAACTCATTGTCTGTCATTGAGTTCGGGGATTCCTCTTGAGGACGCAAGTTTGTCGCAGCGCTGCGACGCGACAGAGTTTTGTGCCCCTGATTCCAGGGGGCGCAGGTCGTTTCCAGGTAGATCGCCACTCCCTGTAGGCGATAGCTGCCCTTCCGCTTGGCGAAACGGACAATGGCGCCGTGTCGGGCCAGTGCCTGGAGATGGCCGACAACGCCGTTGGGGGATTGGATTCCGAAGGCGGTTGCGATCTCTCGGATCGTTGGCAGGCCCTGGAATTCGACTAGATGCCGTTGCATGAAATCGAGAATGGCGAGTTGGCGGTGCGTAAACTTCTTGGTTCGCATAAGAGCCTCAATGGTGAGATGGTTTCTCAGATGGGGTTGGTTGGTTTTTTTTTCCGACCGCGTGCCGAGGGGCGCGAGCGGACGACCGAAGGGCTGCTTTCGTCGTTGAGTACCGCCGTGGCAGTGCCGCCAGCTCGCTGCAAGGCACGATGGACGGAGTCCTTGGAGATTTCCTGGCCGGTCGTGCGCGCCAAGAATGCTGCTGCCTCACGTACCGTGCCCTCCTGGCGGTAAGCCGCCACGAGGATATCGTCGGTTATGCCGATCTTCTCCTCCGCCTTCACCTGCTGGCGAATCAGCAATTTGAGGCGGTCCAGGTTGATCCCGTCCGTGTCGGGTGCGTTCGTTCGCTTGTCGGCATCCAATATCGTCGCCGCGAGCTCCAGCGGATCCAGATCGATTCCGCCTTCGCCAATGGTCGCGGCCTGCGACAAAGCGAGAATCGGCGGCACGCGTCCGCGCCAAAGGTCATTGGGCGGTTTGGTGTCTGGGACCAAGACAATCGGCTTGCGGCCGCGCGTGATGATCGCGCGGACACTTGAAGCATCCTTCCAGTTCAAGCCACGCGCCAACACCACGTCACGCGGCTCGTTCTGCCAGATCGTTCGGCCCAGTCGCCACGCGCGATTCGGCAGCAGCGTCGTGAGATTCCCGGTTAACCGTAACGCAGCAGCCAGAGCATCGGTGATGGCCGTCATGTTCACGCCCCATTGACGCCGTGCCAATGCCGGCACCTCGGCGCGAAGGACTTCCGGGCACAGCACGTAGAAGCGGACCGCCCCGTCTGGTCCGGTGCGAGCGATCACTTCTTCGAAATGCTGCTGGCACTCCGGGCAGCGCACGCGATCGGTATCCGCCGCCTGCATCAGGAATCCAAGGTCAAGAAGGCGCTGGTGAACGCCAGCAGGCCAGGCGGCGACGACATGAGCCGCCACGATGGGCACCGGCGCATCCATCACTGGCCATAGATAGTCGAGAAAGCGATTCATTGCAGGATCCCCCAACGCTTGACGCACCGCTCGCCGACCACGCGCACGTCGTCCGGTTTGCTTTTCAAATCACAGGTGTTTGGGCAACTGATGCTGAAGGTCATCGTCTTGGGCTGCCGCCTGCCGTCGCCCAGGAAATGAAGTTGGATCGTCACGTGAGTCACGTTGACCGCGGCGCGATTCAATTCAAAGGCCGCCAGAAGCTGATAGATGGCCATCATGACCTCGGCATGGCTGGCGTCTTCCAGGAACTTGGGCTCCACATACTCGATCGCCGGCGCGCCCATCATCGGCGCGATTCGCATACGTCGCAGCCGAACCGCCGCAATGCAGTCCTCCGGATCGGTGGTGAACGCGAACTGCGGGTCGAGCAGGTGATCCAGTTTATAGCTCGGGCGAATCGGCTCGTCGTCCTCCACGTCGACGCCGAGAACGGTCTTGCAAAACGCCTTGCGCAGGGGAAGGTGAACTTTTTTGCCGCCCTTGGCAATCATCTCGATGGCGCCTTCGTCGGGCAGGTAGATGAAGACGTTGGTGAACGTGTAGCTCTCTTCGCGCGGCGTCAGGTTGCCGTCGGTGTCGAAGACGAGACGTTTGTCGGGCCAGTCCGGCAAGTACGCGAAGAAGAACTCAGCGCCGTTGGCACGCGGATAGTGATGGACCCGGCACACCTCGCCGCGCAGCTCCTTGTTCCAGTAGTAGGTGCGAATCTCCTCCTGGAGCGCTTCCCGCATCGCGTCGGTCAGCTTGATCTTTTTGGGCGGAAGGCTGTTCCACCGGTTGGCGAATTGCCCGTTGCGCAGCGCCTCGGCCCGCGCGAAGATGGCCGCCTCGTCGAACGCCTGGCGCGCCTCGAGGTAGGCCCACAGCGCCTTGTCGAGCAAACTCTTCTGCTCGGCAAAGACTCTCAGTTTGCCTGGGTATCGCCATTCCAGGTCCTCGGTCAGCACCTTGTGGCTGCGCTCGTCAGCCAGTTCGTGGACGTCCTGAAGGATGACTTGCACCTGCTTGCGCTTGTCCTCATCGAGCCCTTCCCATGCCTCGACGAGTGGGTTCACCTCGTGAGGCTTGATCGAGTCCCACGGGAACTCGAACAGTTCCTTTTGCTCGGCAAACAATCGCCGAAGCAATCCTTTGTCGTGCAGCCTGAGCTGCTTCCTCAGATCAAAATGCTTTGCCATGATAGTCCCCCAATCCGCGTTCTCTGTCCAATGAACAGTAAACGCAATGACAAAAAAAGAATCGCCGCTCACGCGAACAGCGAACATTCCCTCTTCCGCAGCAGAAGACCGAGATCCTCCAACCGAATCCGCATTGCCTTCGCGGAAACCTGACAATTTTCCGCGAGCGGTCGGCTACAATGCTCGAGCGCCATGTCATCCTCGTCGGCGCGGAAACCACCCCGGCGCCTCATCTCCGCGGCCAAGATCTGGTCCCGATTTGCCTTCAGATCATCCAGCACGATCGGCTCCAGGTTGCCACGCCAGTCTTGCCAGGCTTGCGTGACAAGGTCGCGCGGCATCAGCAGATACGCGGCAAATTGGTCGGCCTGGAATTCGACCGGGACCTTCGCGTCGCTGGACCGGCAAACGTAATTAGGTTTCGCGTCCTCGTCCGAGAATAGGTTCGGCTGGTCAGCACGACGAAGATAAAGGTGCCGGTGCAGCCGCCAGTGGCCGGTCTCGTGCGCCAGGGTGAAGTGGTATCGGCCACGCTTGGCAGGATGCCGATCCGGATCAAGTTGCTCATCCACAGCGATCAGCTTGTCGCGAAACCAGATTGCGCCGTGAACGTCGCCGAACCCGAATAACGTTCGCAGGTCGCGGATCTCGAACGACAGCTTCAGATGCAATTCGATGATCTCGTCGATCGGCACCGGCGGCGCCAACAGCGGGCGCTGGTCGCGCGCGAATTCCGCCAAGAGAAGGGCCGCCTCCTGTTCGATGGCACTCTTGGTTAGGTAGGGCACGTCGCTTTTCATTATTTCTCTCCGTCGGTCTGGTCGGATTTACCTCGTTCCTTTATCTTGCGAACCTGCTCGCTGAGTTTGCGCAACTGGTCCGCCGTCAAACCGCTCGCTTCTCTCAAGAGTTCCGGCATCGCGGTCGGTTCTTTCTGAATGATCCCCGGCAAGTCCTCGGGCACGCGACCAGCCAAGGCGATCCACTCATCGGAGTTTGTGCCCAGTAGTTCGGCCATTTTGTTGATCCGCTCCGCCGTTGGCGGATCAACGTTGTCCTGTTCGACCTGCGAAAGGTAAGTCGGGCTTATCCCGACCATCTCAGCGAACTTGCGGAGCGTAAAGCCCTTAGCAAGACGCGATTCGCGGAGTACCTGCCCAAAGGTCTTTGCTGGTCTGCTCATATATGATTACCCGTAAGTGCGGGTCGATTTACTGTCAACCGACGAATGGTCGTACAGCAACACTTCCTGTTCAAGTCCGCGCCGATGTCGGTCAAAGAGGTCTGCCGGCCGACGCGCGGAGCGGCGGCAATTCGCATCTGCAATGTCATTCTGTTACTAAACAGTAAACGGAGCTATCGTAACCCGCCAGTCAGCGCTAGGCAATGTCCGTTTCTGAAAAAAGTGCGTGCGCCTGGAGAAATGTTCGGAAAAATGCTAAACGCGAGACTTGATTTCCAACCAAAGCAAACGTTGCGATGTCCAGCTGACGTTGGCGCAAAGGCGGCGCAACATCCTTTCGTGGATGGGATCGCGACCTTGGACAACGCGCGGCAGGAAAAGTAGTTCTTCTTGAATGTCCGGGGCCAGATGGAGCAGGTTCATCACCTGCGTGATGCGCGGCTGCGTGACTTTGGCCAGACGCGCCAACTCGATAGTGTTGGCGACAGTACCGCTTTGCAGGAGGTCATCGAACTGGATGGCCAACGCCATGACGCGCGAGACGCGGGGCACGCGGCCCGACGCGACCATCTGAGAAGGCGATGGCTTGTCCTCGATCCGCCGCCGGCCGCGCTCGCTACGTGTGAAGAAGACCTTTTGTTTCACCGTGATCATGCCGCACCTCCGAGTTGCTTTCGCGCCATGGCCTTAACCGCTGTCGGGTGGAAAGAGACCGCGACTGTGTTGTCAGCCGCGTCGAATTCGGCGCGAGCTATCAGGAGGGCCAGCACCTGGGATTGCTCTCGCGGACTCAAGGTGTTCCAGACGTTGTCGAAGTCGGCGAACGCCGTGTCGATGTCGCCGGCGTCCAGTTGGTCGCGCCCGTGTTCTTCGATTCGACGGCGAAGTTCCGCCAGACGGGTCTCGGCCTGGCCGACGCGGTCGTGGAGTTCGGCGAGGCGGGCACCGCCTGGCCCCGTCGCCGGCCCGCCAGTACAGAGCTTGCGAATGTCGGCGTGGTGCCAACCCAGCTCCTGTTCAAGGCCACGCTTTTCTTTTTCAAGCTCGGCGAGCTCAATCTTGAATTGGTCCTTGGCTTGGCGAAGAACTTCCGCACGCAGCGCCGGGTCGTCGGCGATTCCGCGGATCTGTTCAACGACGACCCGTTCGATCTCGGACGCCGGCAACGAGCCGGAAGAGCAAGCCTTTCGTCCATTCTGCATGGCTCGCGTGCAAGTGTAGTAGCGGTATCGTCTCTCGCCCTTGCAGGTGAAGCTGTGGACCATCGCCCGGTCGCAGCCTTTGCAGAAAAGCAGCCCCTTGAGCAATGCCCCGTGGCGGTTCCGCACCATGACGCCGCCGGAACGGCAGTTGCGTTGCAGCGTGCCTTGCACCTTCTGGAACACCTCGGCATTGACGATTGGCTCGTGTACCCCCTGGTACAGGTCGGTTCTGTGCTTGATCTTTCCGATGTAGAGCGGGTTGGTCAGCAGCGCATAAAGCGAGCCCTTGTCGAATGGGCGCCCGCCCTTGGCCGCTCCCTTCTTGGTGCTCCATTCCTTGTTCCGCCAGCCTCGGCGAATCAGTTCGTCCACGACGGGCAGCAGCGAACCAAGCGACAGGTAGAGTTGGAAAATGTCGCGCACGCGTGCCGCTTCCCTGGCATTGATTATCAAGCGCGGACTGCCATTGGAACGATCCACATCGTAACCCAGGATCGGGTAACCGCCCGACCACTTTCCCTTGCGGCGCGTGGCGGCGATCTTGTCGCGGATGC
>SYHD01000051.1 GCA_005799265.1 Planctomycetia bacterium
CCGAAGCGATCCTGCAACTGCGCGCCGATCACCTGAGCGACGATGAGCCGCTCAAACTTTTTTGGCAAACTCGGCAAACCGAGCAAAACGGACAACGCGCCTACCGCAAGGCCGCGTGATTACAAACCGTGTCGTACACCCTCACCTTCCCTATTTCAAGCGCGGCATGCCCCACCAGCGTTCGCCAAGCCAGGGAACGCGCACGGCAATCACGCGCGATCTCGACTCTTGCAGCTTCACCATCTTCACCAGAAGCCCGCGCCGCAAGCGCAGCCCGCTTGGAGTTTCGACGTAGCGAAAATCAAACGCCAGCGCTTCAACGCGCAGTTCATCCTTTGACATCCCATGCGATTCAAGCCAACCGATAAACGCCCGGCCATCGGCGCGCGGACTACCCGACATCGACAGCGGGTGCGCTTCCGCATAGGCCGTGAAACGCTCCACGTAGGCGTCGCCGAGGACCTTGACAATGCTCGGCCAAACGCGCGCAACGGTCTGCCGGCGCTTGCTGACGAGCGTGCGAGCGGCCACCGCGATTCGCCGCGCGTCAAATCTGGTGGGAACTGGTCCACGCGCGACGAGCGCCCGCACCAGCTCGGCTTGTCTTGCCGTTAGACGTTGACGTGCCTCGGTGGCCATCGGCAATCCTCCCATCATGCGCTGTGATGCGCGAACTCGTGCGCCAGACGCCGCTCTTGCCCTCGATGCATGGCGCCCACAATGGCCTCAAATTCCGCGTTCAATGCCGGCTCATCCGGAAAGCGATCGTCACGTTCCAACAGCACTCCCGGCACCACCGTGCGTGCGCACAGCTCTTCTAGAAGGGCGAAAACCTCCTCGGGAATTGCTTCCGTGTGCGTGTCGTGATAAATGCCCGCGACCTCACGGCCACCGGCGATGTGGACGTAGCCGATCCGCTCCAGCGGCAAACTTTCCAGAAATGCAACCGCGTCGCCGCCGAGGTTTCTGGCGTTTGCGTAGATGTTTTCGATGTCGAGCAGCAGGAGCGCCTCGGTGCGCGCCAGCACTTCGCTGAGGAAGGCGGGCTCGTCCATCTCGGCGTCGGGCCAGTCGAACAACGTCGAGATGTTCTCCAGCGCCAACGGTACGGGCAACTCGGCCTCCGCCTGGCGGATGTTTTCGATGAGAATCTCGAGCATGGCGCGCGTGCGCGGCACCGGCAGGAGATGGCCCGTCTCGATCCCGTTGGCGCGGACGAAGGCGATGTGCTCGCTGACCATTGGCGCCTGGACGAGCTGAGCCAGATGAGCGAGCGCCGCAACGCGGACCGGATCGATCGGTTCGGCGCCGCCCAAAGACAGGCCGACGCCGTGCGGAACGATCTTGACCCCGTTTTGCTGAAGCCGCTCGAGCACGGCGGGCATTGCCTCGGCGAGGAAGAAGTCCTCGGCGAGGATTTCGACGAAGCCGATGTCAGCACGCCTTTCGATGGCCGGCGCGAGTTCGGGCCGCCAGCCGATGCCGAGTCCCAGGGGAGAGGATGAAGTGGACATGGGATCAATCTCCGCCGCCGCCACAACCAGCGCCGCCGCCATCGCCGCCGCCTACGTCACCGCCGCCACCGCCGGCATCCGTGTCGGCACCGCCGCACGCGCTGCCGCCACCGGAACTGCACGAGAATCCGCCGCCATACGTTCCGGTCCCACTGGGACCCGACCTCCAGGTGCGGACGAGACATACGCCCACAATGAAAATCAAGGCAAGCGGACAGAGGCAGGACAACTCGAATTCCATGAGAACTCTCGCCGCAACAATTGAGGTTCTTGGTGTGATGTTAACGTGGTGGAGCTGTGCGCACAAGAAAATTGCAGGAAAACCGCAGGCAAGGGACGGCCATCTATGGGGCCATGCCGCCTTGGCCGCCGTTCGCTTAAAGGCGGATGGAAGTGATCGAGCGGCGGCTTGAGGAATCCCCAAATGGGCATCGGCCGTTCTCGTTTAGCGTTTGCAGTGAAGCGCCAGGAATCTGACGCTTCACTGCGAACGCTAAACGAAGGCTCTTTGAATCAGCGCAGCCCGTCCCTAAAACCGCGGATCGTCGGATGCTGATCGGTGATGTCGGGGAAGCCGTCGCCGTCGGTGTCGCGCAGGAAGTGCAGGTCGAGCCCGTAGGCGGCGCGGAGATTGACGCCGGCGCGGGAGACGATCTTTTCGCCGCGGATATTGCGGATCGGGCCTTCGATCTTGACCGGGATGCGGAACAGCCATTCGGGATTGAAGCACTCCATGCCGGTGTTCATACCCTGAACTTTGAAGTTTTCCTCGATTTTGCCGTCGCCGTTGATGTCGCACGGGAGTTGATCGGTTTGATAGAGGACGAGGCTGTTGAGGAAGCAGATGATCTGCTCGCGCTCTTTCGCGGTCAGCTTGGTGTAGTTGACGCGTGAATCGAGCGCCTCGCCGCCGTGGCGGCGGATGACGCTGTCGAGATCGAGATTGGCGCCGTCGTGGGCATAGGGAGCGGTGGTGCCGACGCCCCAGAGCGGGGCGGTGCGCCACTCCTTGACGATACTGCCGTCGAACTGCATCTGGTAGAAGTCCTCGCCGACATCGTGATACTTGAAATCGCTATAGATGCCGCGAATGGTGTAGCCGCCGCGCCGGGGAACCGAGCGTTCGCCCTTGGCGGTCTTGACCTGCTCCGTGCGGTATTCGATCTTGCTTTCGAGGCGTTCCGTCTTGTCGTTGAAGGCGACCTTGAGATCGAAAAAGCGGCGATCGCCGTCGAAGCGCTGCGTATAGTCCTTGGCCTTGGTGTTGCCCGGCAGCAATTGCCAATCGGGCAGATGGCACGTCGCGCAACCGACCTGGGCGAAGAGCTTTTCGCCTGCGCGAACGTCGGCGGTCTGCCGGCCGCGCGCGGGGGCGGGATGATTGAGAAAGTACCATTCGGCGACATCGAGATCGCCCTCGGAGATTTCCTCGGCATACCCGTCGCGATCTGGATCGTCGAGGCTGATGCCGGGCATGCCGTTCTTGGAAGGAGCGCGCACGCCGCCGCGATCTTTCGACGCCGCAGTGATGAACTGCTGGGCGCCCGCGTTGGAGACGAGAGCATGGGCGTCGCGTTTGGGGCTCAGGTAGGTGGTCGGATCGTGCGATTGGAGGCCGGAGTGGATCTCAAATGGCGCCGTCGTGAAGGAACGCAGCGTCGTCGACACCGGCGGGCGGAACGGCATGTAGAGATTGCCCCAACCGAACACCTGCACTTCAATCTGATAGCCGGCGACTTCCGGGTGCTTCATGTTGCGGGCGTAGGCGATGCGTTGGCCGTTCTTGTCCACGTAAATCGGATACATGACCGGATTGAGACTCGGCATGCCGTATTCATTTTCCTCGAACGAGCCGAGGTCGATGGCGACACGGCCCGGTTCGCCTTCGGGCAGGTTGTGGATGATGAGGCGTTTGCCCTTGGCTTCTTCCTTGGAAATCCAGCCGTCGCGATTGGTGTCAGCGATGGCGTAGGCTTGCAGGCGAATTTGCAGGCCGATCATTTCGATGAGTCCGCCGCCGTACTGGTGCGGCGTATTGCGTCCGGTCGCGCCGTTCTTGGCGATGGTCATGCCGGCGCCGGCGTCGCGGTAGGGGACGTTGTGGCAGGAACCGCACGAGTTGGTGTGCGAGCGGTCCATCATTTTGGTAGCGCCGTCGGGCAGGAGAACGCCTTCGATTTTGCCGTTGTCGCCGTAGACACCGTCGCGTTCGCGGAAGTTGCGTTGCGAGAGGGCCTTGCCCCACATGTAGCCGAGCCAGGGATCGACTTCTTGCAGATACATGGAGCCGCCTTCATCCGTGGCGTCGGTGGTGTGGACGACGCGAATGCGCGGGATCTTGATCGATAACCCGGAAAGATCGCGCGGGATGTCGATGGGATTGTCGAGCGAATTGCCGGGCCGTTCGGTTTGCTGGGCGTGGGCGAACCACTGATGCGTGCCGTAGGCGGTCGCCAGAACGCCGAGGAGGAAGCCGCCGAATATCCACGGGATGTTTTTTTGCATAGGGTGTTGCCTCTTGAACGCAAGCGGTGGTTCGTGGCGGCGAGACTCCGATCTTGCCTTTATAGCCAAGTCGACAAGATTGGTATCTCGCCGCCACGAGGATACGTGCGAGCGGGACGCTTGCACTACGGGGAAAAAATCTTACAATGGCCCTTTCCGAAATTTCGCGAACTCATCCATGCAAGGAAATTGTATCATGGTCGAACGTCGATCGGAACTGCGCCGGCAGCGCTCGCGCCGCAACAAGATGACGAAGCTCAAGGAACGCCTGGCCAAGGCCAAGAACAACACCGAGCGCGATCAGGTTCTGAAAAAGATCCATCGCATCAGTCCGTGGTGGATCGAGCCCAAGGCGCCCGCCGCCAAGTAGTCGCTTGCGGCTTAGCGATTGTGCGGCGCGAGGCGAGCGATAAGCCGCAAGTGGTATCGCTCTTAATTCGACGATCCAGCCCCGCTCTTCGTTTTGCCCGCCGGCAACATCTGGAACTCGAAGATCATCCAGCTCGACGTGCCGACGAAGATGCGATCCCCCATGCGCGTCAGGCAGCGCGGGCAATCGCCGACCGCGCCGAAGTCGATGCGGTCCAGTTCCTTGCCCGACGCCACATCCCACCAGCACACGGTCAGATCGTCGCTCGTCGTCAGCGCGGATTTATCATCAAGAAGCGTGATTGAGGTGACCCAGTTCTTGTGCCCGATAAGCGTGCGCAGCCGTTTCCCCTTGACCCAGTCCCAGATCATGAGCGTTTGATCCTGGCTGCCGGAGATCAGCGACTTGCCGTCCTTCGAGAACGTCAGGCACGTCACCGGTTTCTTGTGATCTTCCAGGACGATGACATCGCGGTCGGCGTCGAGCTTGCCGTCCTTGACGGGCCAGACGCGAATGGTCGTGTCGTCGCTGCCGGAGGCGATCCAGCGTTCATCGGGCGAAATCGCGACAGCGTTGATGCCTTCGGAATGACCGGCCAGCGTGGCGATCAACTTGCCGGCCGTCAGGTCCCAGGTCTTTACGGAACGGTCGGCGGAACCGGAACAGGCCCAGCGGTCGGTGTTGCTGAATGCGTGCGAGGTAACGCCCGCGCTGTGGCCTTTGAATTCATGGATGGGTTTGTCGGAGCCGGTATTCCATACTTTGACGAAATGATCGGCGCCGGCGCTGAGCCATTGTTTTCGATCGTGGCTCAAGGCGATCGCACTAATCGTGCCGGCATGGGCCAGGCGTTTGCTGACGACTTGGCCTTGGCGCCAGGCCATGACGATGCCTTCGTGTCCCGCGGAGAGGAGGTCGCCATTGGGCAAGGCAGCAATGGCGTTGACCGTTCCTTTGTGCCCGCCCCAACTTTCCAGCAGCGTGCCGTTCTTGATGTTCCAGACCTCGAATAAATTCGGACCGCCGCCGATCAGCAGCTTGTCGCCTTGCACGAGGAGCGGCGGCCGGCCGCGATAGGAGACGGTGCGCGACCAGAGAATCTTGTTCGCTTCGCCGTCCCAGGCGACCAGGCGGGCGCAGAGGAAGTCGTCGAGGGCCGGGTTGAATTTCTCCCACAGCATCAGCACGGTTTTGCCGTCGTCCGCCAGGGCGAGGGCCGTGAGGTTCTCCTCGAGCGGCTTCTTGTTGCTGACCAAGGTGTTGATCGGCTTGCCGGTCTGAATGTCCCACAGGGAGACCCCTGGCCACAAGTAGCGGGCGAAATGTTTACCGTCGCGTGCTACCGCCAACTCGGGGATGCTGCTGTCTTCTTTGCCCTTGGGATAGATGCGTTTGGGTTGGGCGCCGTCGAGATCCCAGAGGCACACATCGCCGGTCTCGTAGGCTGCCAGGAACTGCTTCGCGCCGGGCAGATAGCTCAGCGAAGTGCACGCCGGATCGCCGTCCGTCTTGTAGACGGCGAGCTCCTTGGCTTTCTTGAGGTCCCACCTTGTTAACTTGGTCGCCTTGTCCGAATAGCTTGTCAGGGCAGTGGTTTCGTCGGGCGCCAGCGCGATGCGTATGAACGGCAAATCGTCCTTGCCCAATACGACCGTGTGAATCGCCTTGCTGGCCGCAACATCCCACAGGCTCAGGTACAAGCGCGTGTTGTTTTCCTTTTTGTCTGGCGCGACCACGGCATGTCCCGCCAGAAGCACCTTACTCCCGTCGGCGGCAAGCGCGAGCGCCTCGACGCTCTTGCCTTCGATTTCGATCTCCCGAGCCCAGTTCTTGACCGACAGGTCCCAGACGTGCAAGCGCGTGCGTAGCCGCAATTCCTCGGCAGTGCGGATGGAAAGGTCCTCGGCAAAGACACCACGCTTGCCGTCCGTGGAAATCGCGGCTGCCTGATGATAAGTCGCCGGCAACTCCGGCGTGCCGAGGACGCGCAGGAGCCGAAAGCGCTCGTTCTTCGCAAGAGCGCCGAAGCGCGGCGGCAACGCGTCGTTTTTGTCTTGCGTGATCCCTTGTCCGATGCACGCCAGCGCGACAACAATTGCGAGGAGACGCCGCATGAGTCGTTCTCTTTCGTTTCCAGGTGCCGAATGAAAATCCCCAGGAATCGCCGAGCTCATCCTGGGGCATTTGAAGTGGTACGTTGCTTCCTGCACACCATCCTATTCCCACTCTTTGTTTAGCGCTCGCAGAGAACCGCCAGAAACCTGGCGGTTCTCTGCGAGCGCTAAACGAAGAAGGAATCATGGCGGCGACGACGGCAGAATCTCTTCGTATTCGGAATTGTCTTCCGTGTCATTGTAGCGTGCGGGCACGATCAGGAGATCATCATTCATCTCGTCGCGGGCAAAGATCTTGCGAAACTTCGTGATGAACCAACTTTCTGACAGATGTCCCGCGAGTTGCTGCAAGTTCCGCACGTCGTCGGCCGGCGCTTCGCGCACGAGGTAACCGATCGGGCGTTCTTTTTGCGCCTTCGCCAGACGGGCGCGAATGACCTTGGCGATCGCCTTGGCGCGTTCCTTGTCCTTGGCGTCGGCGAGCGTGAAGCCTTCATCCGGATCGGGGACGCGTTCGCTATAGGTGAATTTACCTGAGAGGATGCCGACGTCGTTCTTCGTGAGCTTGCGGGCCCATTCCATCGTCGTCGGGATGTGCCCCTTGTTGTTCGGCTGCGGCCGTTGGCCGGGGAAAAAACGGAAGTTGAGCTGATTGGCGCGGGCCAGGAGCGGCGGGATCTGATTCTTGTAGCTATCGAGCCATTGCTGACCGCCGCCCGGCAACCCGCCGGCGCAGCCGATCGCGCCTTGCAGCATCGGCACCCACGTGTACTGATAGGTCATGTCGCCCGGCAGATCGCACTTGAACGGCGCTTGCACGTAGAAAAGCGCTTCGGTCTTTTCACGCACCGAGATCTGCGTGATCTTCAAGGGGTACACGAGCTTGTCCGACGTGAACTGGAAGCGCGTCGGCGTGACCTCGCCCGCGAACGTGCCGTCCTTGTTACGCTTCATCTGCGCGGTATCGATCTTCATGACGGTGAAGATCCATTTCTTTTGCACATAGAAGTTTAGGGTCGCTTCATCGCCGGAGTAAGTGTACTGGTTGTCCTTGAGCCATTTGAAGAGATCATCCGCCCGGCCTGCCTCGATGATCTTGTATTCGAGCGAGCCGACGGTGCCGACTTCCAGGATTTTGATCGCGGGCTTGCGTTGCTCGGCAACAGGTTCCGATTTGACCAGCGGGGCGTTCATGGGAACCGGGCCGTTTCCTCGGTTTGCCAGAAAATCGAACTGCGGCTGCGGTTCGATCAAGGGCAGCAGCTTCGAGTGTGGAAACTCGCGTTTGCGCATGATCGTGTAGACCGCGAGGTGCTTGAAGAAGTCGCGCGGCATTTCGTTGAGCTTGGGCTGCGTCGGCGTTGGGATCACCATGCCGAAATCGAGGGCGTTGCCTTCGAACTTCGGCTGCACGGTGAAAGTTTCGATCTTCTCGGCGGGGTCCCAGGTGATGAACACCTTCTGCGCGGGTTGCAGGATGTCGGTGTTCTTGGCGGAAAAATAACAGCAAGCGGCCTGCGATGCGGCGGGTACGGCAAAACCGATCGCCAGGGCGACGAGGAACATGTGTTTCATGCGTTTACTCCTTTGGAAGTGGCGGGAATTCGGCCAGTCTTCGATTGGCGTTCGCGGTGAAGCGCCAGGCTCCCGGCGCTTCACCGCGAACGCTAAACGAAAGAGGAATCATGGCGGCGACGACGGCAGAATTTCTTCGTACTCGGAATTGTCTTCCGTGTCATTGTAGCGCGCGGGCACGATCAGGAGATCGTCATTCATCTCGTCGCGGGCGAAGATCTTGCGGAACTTCGTGATGAAGAGGCTTTCCGTCAGATGACCCGCGAGTTGTTGGAGGTTCCGCACGTCGTCGAGCGGCACGTCGCGCACGAGGTAGCCGATGGGACGTTCCTTTTGCGCCTTCGCCAGGCGAGCGCGGATAACCTTGTAGATCGCCTCGGCACGCCGCGGATCTTTCAGGTCGGCGCGCGTGAAGCCTTCGTCAACATTGGGAACCTTCTCGCTATAGGGGGCCTTGCCGGTGATGATACCGACGTCGTTGGCGTTGAGTTTGCGAGCCCATTCCATCGTCGTCGGAATGTGCCCCTTGTTGTTCGGCTGCGGCCGCTGGCCTGGGAAGAAGCGGAAGTTGAGTTGATTGGCGCGCGCCATCAGGGGCGGAATTTGGCCCTTGAAGTTGTCGAGCCATTGCTGACCGCCGCCCGGCAACCCGCCCGCGCAGCCGATCGCGCCTTGCAGCATCGGCACCCAGGTGTACTGGTAGGTCAGGTCGCCCGGCAGATCGACCTTGAAGGGAGCCTGCACGTAGAACAGGGCTTCGGTCTTTTCACGCACCGAGATTTGCGTGATCTTGAGCGGATAGACGAGCTTTTCGGACGAGAACCGAAAACGCGTCGGCGTCACTTCGCCGTCGAAGCTGCCGTCCTTGTTGCGTTTCATCTGCATTGTGTCGATCTTCATGACCGTGAAGAGCCATTTTTTCTGGATGTAATGGTTGAGCGTGGCTTCGTCGCCGGAGTAGCTGTATTTGTTGTCCTTGAGCCAGGTAAAGAGATCGTCGGCGCGAGTGGCCTCGATGATCTTGTAATCGAGCGAGCCGACAACACCCGCTTCGAGGACGATCACGGTCGGCTTCTTCTGCGGCTCGGCGCCGTCCCGATCGGCCTTGTCCATCTGCTTCGCCTGGCCGGCGAGGCCGAAGGCCAACCGGCGTTCGAATTCGACCGGCAGCAGGTTCGAGTGCGGGAACTCGCGCCGCTTCATGATCGAGTAGATCGCCAGGTGCTTGAAGAAATCGCGCGGCATCTCGTTGAGCTTGGGCTGCGTGGGGGTGGGGATAACCATGCCGAAGTCGAGGGCGTTGCCTTCGAACTTGGGCTGCACGGTAAAGGTCTCGATCTTTTCGCTCGGATCCCAGGTGATGAACACCTTCTGGGCCGGCTGCAAGATGTCGGTATTCTTGGCGGAGAAGTAGCAGCACGCCGCCTGGCTGGTCGCCGGCAGGCCGAGCGTTAACGCCGCGAGCAGGACGAGGCGCAGTCGAGAGAGGGTCAACATCGGTTCTTCCTCTTGAGGTCTGTGCGAATTATCTCAATGGCTAGACGAAACATCCGCGCAATTGGATTGCGAAATTCTTTTGCGCGGAACCTGTTCAACAAGCTACGGTTATAACACAGGCTCACGCGGAATTCCAATGCGTAATCGAGGTTTCGATCGAATACCAGATGGTAGAAACGTTGATCAGTTCGACACGTACTATGGCATTCAAGGACGGGATCGAAGCGAGATCGATGTGAAACGGTTCCCCGTCAGGACGCGGACTGATCGTGCGATAGTCGACGTGGCGGCCGTCCACGAGAGTGTACAACTCCAATGGTTGCGGCGCGACGCCGACGACACGTCCGGACAGGCACGCGGACGCCGGTGTACGATCGATACGAACGTCGGCGAGATAGGCGTCCATGCGAATCTCCATGGCGACTTCGCCCCATAGGCCGGCGTCGTCGCTCGAGCCATCAATCAACACTTCAAGGTGATTGCGCTCGGCCATGATTGACGTGACATCGAAGGCAAACTGCGCACCGGCAAAGGCGGGCAGCAGCTGACCGTTGAGATGAACCGCACGCACGTCCGTGCAGCCGGCGCATGTCAGCCAGATGTGCTCGATGTCGCGATCCGCCTTGCCCGGATAGCCGAATTTGCGATTGAATCGCACCTGCCCGCGAAAGCCGGCCAAGCCCGCGTCGGCCCAGCGACAGGGGATCGTCACGCGCCTCGCCTGGTTGGCCGCTCCCTTGGAGGGAGGACTGGCGACAAGCGCGATCGGCTCACACTCCCAAGGGCCGCGCAGGCGGATGTGGTGCGGATACATTGGAGCCTTGACTTGTTGCCAGGGTTACCAGGCGAGGGACCCCCTACTCCTTGACGGCTTCCGTCTCCCACGAGGTCGCACGCGGCGCGCGATAGAGATCCCATTTCCAGCGGTTATCGGGGTCCGGCAGATAGTGCCAGGGGGGCTGGAGATTGTACTTCTCCGCCAGTTTCTGAATGGTCTTTGGATATTCCGGCCAATCGTTTTCGCTTTTGCGCAGCCGCGTTTTCTCGTCTTCGTTGAGCTTGCGCGTAAGTTCCGTCATGAATCCCTGCATCGGTTTTTGCAATGAGCTGAAGTTGCACGCCCAGAATTCATATTCAAACGGCACGCTACCTTTCTTGGTGCCGACTTCGACCACCTTGCTTGCGAACACGAACTCCTCGGGGCGTCCCTCAAAGGCCTTCAACTCGTCCAGCAGTTTCTTCTTGCCGGCCTTCTGCTGCACGCGCGTCTGGATCGGCTTGGGCAACTCACTGAGCTTGGTCGGCAGTTTCTCGCCCTTGGGCGGCAGTGCGGCCGGACGCTGCCGGGCGATCTTGGCGAGCGTTTGCGGGAAGTCCGGCCAGCGCCCCTCGGCGTCGTCGAGTTGTTTCTTCTGCGCGTCCGTGATGTACGGAAAGATATAGTCGTTGAAATAGTCTTTGACCCTGTTGATTTCCTCGTCTTTCTTCTTGCCCTTTTCCTTGAAGTCCGAAAGCCGGCACGGCATCGGGTCCTTCGGATCCTTCCTTTCCAGCTCGACCCAGAATCGCTTGGCAATCACCCATTGATTTTGCTTGACGCGCTCGGCCTCGCGCCGCTTGCGAAGGTACTCGACGCGTGCCTCGCCTTTGAGTTTGTCCCATTCATCGAGATGCTTCTTCGGCTGCGTCTCCATCCATTCGCGCTCGCGCTGGTCTTTGATCAGGGCAAGCCGCGCCTCGGCGTCGGGGGCGTACTTGATTTTTTCATACGCGAGCAGATCCGACTTGCGCAGCTCCTCAAGCCAGTCGGCGTAACGGGACAGCGCGTTCCACAGGCGTTCCTTCGTCTTGCCGGTCGTCTTCTCCAGTTCCTGGTCCAGCTTGATGACGGCGTTTTTCCGGCTTTCACTCATCGCGTTGAAGGCCTGCAGATTCTCACGCAAGCGTACGAGATGATCGGGATGTTTGCGCAGCGCCTCTAGCGTGCGGCGCTGCAAGGCGTCCTCCTCGGCCGACGGCTCGGCGATGGCCCAGACGGACATGAGCGCAAACATTGCGAGCAAGATCAGCAATCGGTATCGGCGGATCATCGCGCGGTCCTCAAGTAGGGTCTTCGCCGAACAGATCGGGGTCAGTCAGTTTTTCGACGAACTTGATGTCGTCCGCGTTTTCGTACTGGCGCCATTTCTCCAGGAGGCGCAAATGCTGCACGATGGGCAAGTCTGAGTCCGGCGCGATCGGGTCCGACGTGGGAGACGCGGGCCAAAAGTGTGTCGTCGCCAGGTAGCCGCCGACCGACGCGACGAGAACCGCCGCGGTCCAAATCGCGCCGACGCGCCACGGCACGGGCGCTCCTGGCATCGGCTGCGTCTTTGCCGCATTGACTTTCTCCAGCGAGAGTCGTTCCATCGTGCGATTCGTGAAGTTCGGCGACGGGCTGGCCTTGGGGAGATAATCGAGCATGCCCCACGTTTGCTTCAAGGCGTCCAGCTCGGCGCGTGCATCGGGATTGGTCGCGACCTTGGCCTCGACCGCTTGCGTGGCGGCGTCATCAAGCTCGCCGTCCAGATACGCCACCAACTCGGATTTTTCGTCTTCGCTCAATGGCATGGCTACCCCTTGTTCAAGGATGAAGGATGAAGGATGAAGGATGAAGGATGAACATGGCCTTTCTCATCCTTCATCCTTCAGCCCTCATCCTTCCTCTCCTGCCCCGGTTCGTTCATGTGAATGTAATCCTGCAGCACGACACGCAAGTTGTCGCGTGCTCGGCTCAGCAGCGATTTGACCGCCTTGGTCGTCAGGCCCATCACTTCCGCGATTTCGGCATAGTTCATGTCCTCGAACTTGTTGAGAACAACCGCGATCCGCTGCCGTTCATTCAACGTCTCCAGCGCTTGCTTGACGACTGCAGCCAGTTCTTGCTGCTGGATGCGATCCTCCGGCTGCGCGTGGCGGTCGAGCACCAGTTGCTCGGCGGGACGCGGACCTAGCGGCCCCGAATCGCGCACATTGAGCGGAATGGTCGGCTTGCGCTGGCGTGTCCGCAGAATGTTGAGCGCCAGGTTGTTCGCGATCGTGTACAGCCAGGTCGAGAATTTCGCCTTTGGATGATACTTCTTGCGTCCGCGGTAGACGCGCAAGAAAACCTCCTGGGCCAGATCCTCCGCCTCCTCGGCGTTGCCGACGAGGTGGTGCATGACGGTGACAAGACGATGATGATACAGCTCGACGAGTTCGGCAAACGCCTCGGCGTCGTCATCGCGGACGCGCAGCATGAGCCGGATGTCCGGATCGCGCAGGGCCAGTTGCGTACTGGTCTCGCCGGTCAATGCCACAGCCGCCTCACTGATGATCCCTCCGCTATCCATTCAACCATCGAGGCCGCGGAGGGTTCCGGTCTCGTTTACAAGGAGGAAGGCGGAAGGATGAAGGATGAAAATTGCGTTCCTGCCTTTTTCATCCTTCATCCTTCATCCTTCCGCCTTCCTCTTTTCGCCGCAGTTGCCCGCAAGCGGCGTCAATCTGAGAGCCTTTGCGTTTACGTACTTTGACACTGATTCCGCCTTGATGCAAGATATTCGTGAACATTTGCAACGCTTCCGACGCTGGCCGACGGTAGGGCAAACCTTCGACGTCGTTGAACGGGATCAGGTTGACGTGGGCGCGGCGGCCCTTCAATAATAACGTCAAGGCGCGGGCGTGACGCGCTTCGTCATTGATTCCGTGCAGGAGGACGTATTCGAACGTTACCTGCCTGCCGGTTTTGTCGAAGAAATAGTCGGCCGCGGCGAGGATGTCGGACAGCCCGGTCTTGTCGTTGGTCGGCACGATCTTGGTGCGCAGCTCGTCGTCTGGCGCGTGTAGTGAGACCGCGAGGTGATACTGTTTGCCCAGGTCCGCGAGCTTGCGGATCTTTGCGGGCAAGCCGACGGTGGAGATCGTGATGTGCCTGGCGCCGATGCCCAGGCCCGTTTTTGCCGTCGCCACAGCTAATGCTTCAAGCAGGTTGTCGAGGTTCGCCAGCGGTTCGCCCATGCCCATGAC
>SYHD01000052.1 GCA_005799265.1 Planctomycetia bacterium
CATCGGCACGTACATCGCGATGGTGTGCTGCGTTCTGCTCTCCGAGAAAGGCACGCTCGTCGGCCGCGTCGGCATGCCGGAGTCCCCGGAAGTTCTGTCGCAAATGGCGCGCGCGATCCTCAAGAAGCTGGACATCAAGCCGAGGATGGACAGTGCGATCGGCTTCGATCACAACATGGAATACCTGGAGTGGATTCAAAACAACGATGCTTCACCCGAGCGCTGGAACCGGCTCGTGGAGCGTCGGCCCGCCGCGCTGTATTTCTGGTATCGGCAGAGCGATGAGTATCTCATCCCGAAGCTCTACCTTCCTGATGCGGGCACGCTTGAGGTCGGACGGATCACCTTCGTTGAGCCCTCGCCCTGGATGCCCGGGATGACCGGCGTCAAGCTTGATGTGCAAGGCCGTCTGCTGGAACTGCACGCGGTTCCGGAATCCAAGCAAGCGGCGGTAGAGCCGAGAAAAAAGTCGGACTGGGACGCCTTATTCGAGGCCGCCGAGCTGGACATCCGCCTGTTCACGGAGACGACGCCGGAGCGTGTGCCGCCGAGTTTTGCGACCGAGCGCAAGGCGTGGATCGGCAATCTGCCCGACGGCGAAATGCTAACCGTCCGTATCGAAGCGGCAACGATGGATGGCGCCCCGGTATTTTTTCAAATTATTGGTCCCGGCGAGGACGCGCGAAGGTCGACATTCAGATTTGAAGGCTCGCTCGATTACAACGGCGAGATCTTGTCGGCCGTCATGTTTGCAGCCGTGTTGCTCGGCGCCTTCGTGCTGGCGCCGCGCAGTTTGCTTCAAGGTCGCGCCGACCGCAAGGGGGCTTTACGTCTTGGTTCCGGCACTTTCGTCATTCTCATGATAGTCTGGCTCATTGAAACGCATCACGTGCCGGCCATCGAGGAGTTGATGCTCCTGATTCTCGGCCTCGCCTTTTCGTTGTACTGGGCGGGCCTTCTGTGGCTGACGTACATCGCCTTGGAGCCTTACCTGCGCAAGCTTTATCCGGAGACCCTCATTTCCTGGACGCGCTTGCTGGCGGGGCAAACGCGCGATCCACGGCTTGGTCGCGATCTGCTGCTCGGCGCCCTGGCCGGCGTGCTGCTGCAACTCATCGATCTTGTCGGCCGAACCTTGCCCGCCGAACTGGGCGCGACCGTGCCCGCGCCATACTTCGAATGGTGGATTCCCAACACCCACATCCGCGGCCACTTGATCGGCAACATCCTGGACAATATGATCCATAGCATCCGCATCGCCTTCTTCTACAAGCTGCTGCTCTATGTCGTTGTGCGCGGTTTGATCAAGTGGCAACTCCCGGCGGTGAGCATCTATGTGCTGGTTTCCACGGCGCTGTGGGTGGGAACGACGGCGACGCTGGAGCTTTCCTGGTCCTGGCTTTTCGGCGCCCTGATCGAGTTGCTGCTCTTGTGGCTGCTGCTGCGCGTCGGCGTTGTGGCGGTTATCGTGGCGACCTACGTTTGGTACTGCCTCTGTTTTCCCCTCACGACCGACCTGGCGGCGTGGCACATCCACGACACATTGTTTGCCCTGGGACCGGTGGTGCTGCTGGCGGGCTTCGGCTACTACACTTCCCTGGCGGGCCAGACGGGGCGCTGGCAATTCAGGAGTGATTAAGTAACGCGCTCCATGCGGCGGGCACCCTATGACTCGCCTGGCAAGATAGCACGAACTTGCGCGGGTTCCCCTTACTCAACAATCATCTCACCATTCATGACCATCCAGTGCCCAGGGAAAGTGCACAGGTACGGAAAACGTCCCTTTTGGGCCGGCACGCGAAAATAGATCGTGTTGCTCCCTTGCGGCGCCGCGACGTCCGTATAAGCGATAACGTCATCGGACTTGGGTACATATTGGCGCAGCGCGGCATCAGGTTCCGCGATCAGGCGATTCGCCAGCGTGCCGACGCGCTCCAGCGCGCCGGGTTTGACTAGCACCCAGTTGTGCGGCACTGCGTCGGGGTTACTAAACGTTAGCTTGATGACCTCGCCGGCGCGAACTGTGAGAGACTTCTGGACGAACGTCAAATTCTTGTCCGCCTGGATCGCGACGGAGCGAGCGCCCGGCAACGCGCTGCGCCAGGGATTGAGCGGCGGCTTCGCGGTCGCCAGCAGGTCGGCCAGGATCGGATGCGCCGCGAGCGGGCGCGTGACGGCCTTGTAGTTCGGCAGCTTCGTGAATGGCGCATCGAGCTTGTGCAGTGTCAGAAAGAGGTCGTGGGCCGAACCGCCGTTCACGCGCAGCCGCAGGTGAAGCTGATTGACGGGTTGCAGGTCCGGCAGCTCGACGAAGAGCGAACGCCCGCCGGGGAGCACGTGGACGCCCGCGATCGGCCAATGATCGTGTCCGGGCGTGCCGGGATGGCGCGGCGAAAACTCCGGCGAACCATAGGCGGCGCTGTAGCGATAATTCCAGGCTTGCGCGAAGTGATTCTTGACATCGGTGGCGATCGCGGAATCGACGGCTTCCGTGAACGACACGCGGATGCCGTTCTCGTGAACGTGGAAATCGCTCGGGAATTGGCCCGCGCCCGATGCGCCAGTGTAGCGCACCCGTTGAAAGCAGCCATCGGCGACCGTGTAGGTTCCCCACCCGCCCATGCCGGTGACATAGAGCTGGCCGTCTTTCGGATTGAAGCGGCCGCGCTGCGCTCCCGAGTGGAACTCTCCAGGGAGCGGAACGATCGCGCCTTGCGGTTGGCCGTCGACCTCGTCGCGCAACAGGAGAAAATGCGCGCCGGCGCCGTGCGAGAAATGGATCATCCGATCCTTGAGCGGGCCCCAGCGATCGCTCGTCACATAGACCTGCCCGCCGCTGGAATTGTCCAACCCACGCGGCAAGTAGACGAGTGGCAAGTCAGGCGCCCGGTCATTCTTCGGACCGCCGTAGCCGAAATACGGCCGTTGACTTCCGCTCGTTGAAGGCTTGACGAGCCCGATCATCGACGCGGGAACCCAATCGCCCTCGGACGTAGGAACCGTCACCGCGCCGTCTGGATAAAGTCCCAGGCCGTTGGGATTGCGCAACCCGGTCGCGAGCACTTCCGCTTTCTTGCCGTCGGCGGAGATGCGTACGACGCCTTGCTTGGAGGATGCCGTATAGAATCGGCCTTCGCGATCGCGCTGCAATCCGCACACGTAATCATGGCCGCCGGTGGAAGTCTCATGTGCGTTGCTGAAGCACTCGTGGAAATCGATCTCGCCGTCACCGTTCAAGTCGAGCAGGCGCGTGATCTGATCACGGCCGAGCACGTAAATCTGGCCGTCGCTGACGACCAGGCCGAGCGCTTGATGCAGCCCCGAGGCGATACGGCGCCAGCGCACGCGCTCCAGCTTGTCGTCGAGGCCGGCGACACGCCACACGTCTCCTTGCATGGTGCAGAGAATTGCGTCGCCATCGGGCAGGAAATCGTGATCACCGAAGAAGAGCGGCGCTTGCCACGGATTGTCGAACGGCGGCGCGATCGTGTCCAGCGCGTACGGCGCGCCGCTGCCGACGACGCCGCGCGTTTCCAGCACCTGTGGCCATTGCACCGCGCCGCCGCGCGTAAGTTTCGCGAGGGGATGCTGTTCGACCGGGGCGACGACGCGGACAAATTTGCCGTTCTCCACTTGCGGAACATCGAGCATTTTCACGCCGTTGAACGAGTACGAAAAAAGAACGCGTGAACCGTGCCGGTAGAAGCCGTGATACTGAAAGGAACCGGCCGGCTTCTTGACGGCAGCGTCAGGCGGCAACGGCTGCGGCGTGCCATTCATGAGCAGGCCGTGCAGGAAACCGTGGCGAACATCGGAGAATCGCACGTAGCTTCCTTCGCCTTTCGCGGTCGGCGCCTGCCACAGCGCGGTGTAGCTGAGCGTGTCAGGGTCGAAGCAGACGGCCAGTTCGCCAAGGCTAACGCACACGCCGCGCGGCGTCGTGACGCCATTGCCGTGGAAGATGCCGCACATGACGCTGCCCAGCTCGGCGTGGTTCCAGCGATTATCGGCCCAGGTTTTTTCGTTCTGATTGCCCCAGTGCCCGAACTTACCGCCGTCCATGCCGGGAAAAGGCGGCAGCAGCGCCGGCGTCGCAGGCTTCGTGCGGAAGTGATCGGCTGCGCGCGCGTAAAAATCGTAAAGCCGATCGCGATTGACCGGATGCTGCCAGTTCGGCCATCGCTTCGGATCCAAAGGCGTTCTTTCGATTGCAAAGCTTGCGACGGCGTGCGCATGAGACGTCAGATCGGCCGGATGCTCACTCTTGCCCAGCTCCATGAGAAAGCGAAACAGGTCGCGGCGTTGCTGCGGCGTCATGGCGTCGGCGAGTCCATCAGGCATGAGGCTGCCGCCTTCGCGCCGCTCTTCGATGTCCGCCTTCGCGAACAGCATCGATTTCGCGGCGGCCGGGTCGCGCAGCACGATTTCTTTGGCGTCCTCGCGTTCCTTGTAGCCCTGGTGCAATTTGCCGTCGCGCATGACCAGGGCGTGTACCTTGAATTCGTCCTTCACCTTCCGTTGCGGCCACATCACCTCCTCGACGATCTGTTCGAGCGGCAAGCACAAGCCGACCTTGGTCAAGTCCGGCCCGATGCTGCCGCCGTTCTTGCCGATCTTGTGGCAACTAACGCAAGCGAATTTCGGATTCTGAAACACCAGCGCCCCGTGCCGCGCATCGCCGAACGATTTGGCTTCCGCCGCGTACAACTTTACCAACGCCGCGTCGTACTCGCGCGGCGATGTCGAGAATTTCTTTTCTCCTGACGTCTTGTACGTTCGCGGCATCGGCTTCGGTCCCGGCGGCTTGTCCGCGACTTGCGGCAAGAGCCAATCCAGTCCGTCGAGGTTGTCGCGCAGCCTTAGCTCGGCGTCGTCCTGCGTGTGGCCGAGGATGCCGATCGAGCCCGTGTAGCCGCTCGTGGCGATCGCTTTAAGCAAGCCGAGATCGAGATCGCCCTGGCCGAGCGGCAGGATCTTTTTGCCGAGCTTGTCGCCGTTCCTCACCATGCCATTGAGATTGAGCGTCCAGAGGTGCGGCTTCATCTTCTTGAGCAGGTCGGGAAAGCGGTCGAGATGATCGTGGCCGTGGTGCAAATTGTAGACGATGCCGACGTTCTTCAACTTGAGGTGATCGATAATCGCCAACTGATTCTCCGGTTCGCCGAACCAGCCGCCGTGGTTGTAGAGGGCGACGGAGCAGCCGATCTTGGCCGCCTCCTCGGCGATGGGCCTGAGCAGGCGCCCGGCGGCCGCGACCTTGGCGATCTGCCCCGGCTCCTTCGGTGCGGGGTCGTTCATGGTGATCCACAGTTGCGTCTTGATCTCGTGTCGCTTCAAGACATCGAGAATCGTGCGGGCCTCCGCGTTGAGCGCGGCGGGAAACCAGAACGCCGTGAGCTGGATGCCGTTGGCCTTCAACGCTTTCATCTCGGCGTCAAAGGTCGGCACATGCTCGGCGCGGTAATCGTAGGCGAAGTGCTTGAAGCCTAGCCGTTTGAGCATTGCGGCGCGCTCTTCGGGGCCGCGTTTTTTGGCGTCAAACGGCACGATGCACCAGGCGACCAGGTAGTCGCGCTCGAAGACACGTGCGCCTGGCTGTCCCTTGAGACAGTCGCCCACCGTGACGAGGCAAACGCACGCACACAAGACCTGCACGCGGGTTGATGGTTGCTTCATGGGTACGCTCAGTTCGTGGGTTTCAGAGCTATTATCGTGGCTGTTTTCGGGTGCCGGCGCCGAATCTAGTGAACGTCCGTATGGATCAGCCGCCCTCTGGTTATTCTAGTTTCAAACATTTTTTTCGGCCCTAATCATTTTTTAGTTGCTGACCTACCTTTCAATGCTATGTTTGGGACGCACGGGTTCGCATATTTGATCCGGGAGATGTCGTTCATGGCGAGGCCTCCTTCGCGAGAACCGGGTGGGAAACCGGCTCCGGTCCTAAAGACCATGGGAGAATCGCACCGGCTGCTCGGCGCCGAGCGGACCGAATTGGCTACACGCATCTTCATGGACGGCTGGCGCGCCGTCGCACTGGCGTTGGCCGGGTTTGGACTGGTGGTTGCCATCAGTCTCTTCGACTATCACAGCGGCCCCGAACTTTCGGTCGCGATTTATTACCTCATCCCTATCGCATTGGCCGCTTGGTGGGGCGGTTTTGCCCAGGGCGCTCTGATGTCGATTGTCTGCGCCGTCAGCTGGCAATACGTCGAGATTGCCGAGGGATTGCACATTCCTCCCGTCGTTCAGATCTGGAACGGCATCAGCCGTTTTGGCATCTTCATTATTACATCCAGTTTGCTGGCGCGCTTGCGCGTAAGTCTGTTCCTCGAAAAGAAGCTGGCCCGCTCCGACCCTTTGACTGGGGCAGCCAACGGTCGAACCTTCTACGAAAACGTCAGCCTGAATATCGAGCACGCTCTCCGTTTGGAGCAGCCGCTCACCCTCGCCTACCTCGATCTCGATCAGTTCAAGTGGATCAATGACAACCTCGGCCACGCGGCCGGTGATGAAGTATTGTGCGAGCTTGTGCGCATCATTCAGCGAGAAATCCGGGTCACCGACGTGCTCGCCCGGCTCGGCGGCGATGAATTCGCGCTCTTGCTGCTGGATTGCGACGACGTCGGCGCGCAGACAACGCTGGAACGAATTCGCGAGCGCTTTGCCGAAGAGATGGCTGCCAAGAGATGGCCCGTGACGCTCAGCATCGGCGCCGTGACGTTTCCCAGACCGACGCGGGATGTCGATGCCATGGTGCATCAGGTCGATGAGTTGATGTATCGGGCCAAGAAATCGGGCAAGAACCGGATCGTCCATGAGACCTGGCTGTCCGATGGCGGGACCAGCAACGTTCTCGAACGGCGGGCGAACGCGCGGGTTCTGTGCGACCGCATCGCGCGGGTGCGCTCCAGGGACATGCACGAGGGCTTCGATGAGTTTGCCCGCGTGCGCGATATTTCGGCCAGCGGCGTGTGTCTGTATTTCGAACGCCAGTTGCCGGAGAATACCCTTCTCGCGGTCGAGCCGTTGCACGAATGTGGCGCGACGACTATTCTGGTGCGCGTCCTGTGGTCGGTCGAAGATAACGGCGGTTGGCTGCACGAGTGCGTCCTGCCGAATCGGCTCACGGGCGACGAGTTACGGTACTGGAGCCAGGAGCAGACTGCGGAATCGTGCCAAGATTGATTGGTTGCCGCTACAATGCCGACATGACCTTTCGCTTCGAGCTTCTCCACACCGACGGCAAAGCGCGCCGCGGACGTTTTCATACCGCGCACGGCAGCGTCGAGACGCCCACGTTTATGGCCGTCGGCACGCAGGCTACCGTCAAGGGACTCACCCCCGCGCAGCTCGACGACGCGGGCACGCAAATCCTGCTCGGCAACACCTATCATCTCACGTTGCGCCCTGGCGACGAACTCATCGCTGAGCTCGGCGGGTTGCACACGTTCATGAATTGGCGTCGCCCCATCCTCACCGACAGCGGCGGCTATCAGGTCTACAGCCTCGCCGCCAACCTCAAGATCGACGATCGCGCGGCCGTATTCCGCTCGCACATCGATGGCGACTTGCTCGAACTGAGCCCGGAGAAAGCGATACGCATTCAGGAGAACCTTGGCTCGGACATCGCCATGTGCCTGGACGAATGCCCCCCCGCCGATACGCCGCCTGATTATCGCGAAGTCGCGGTGCGGCGAACCATTCTGTGGGCGGAGCGTTGCCGGGCGGCACATACGCGCGCGGATCAGGCGCTGTTCGCGATCGTGCAAGGGGGAACCGACATCGCGACGCGCATCCGCTGTGCCGAGGCGTTGACCCGACTCGATTTTCCCGGTTACGCACTGGGGGGGTTCAGCGTCGGTGAGACCACGCAGCAAATGGTGACCGCCCTGGAGCCTGCCGCGGACGCGCTCCCCGCCGACAAGCCACATTACCTCATGGGCGTTGGCAAACCGCTCGATCTCGTCCTGGGAGTTGCGCGCGGAATCGTTTTTTTCTACTGCGTATTGCCGACGCGCAACGGCCGCAACGGCTGTGCGTTCACCGACGCCGGCCAAATCAAGATCCGCAATGCGATTCACAAGCGAGATCCGGCGCCCTTGCAGTCCGATTGTCCATGTTTGACGTGCGGCCAGTACAGCCGGGCCTACCTGCATCACCTGTTTCTCGCGGATGAAATGCTGGGGCCGACACTGCTGTCGCTACACAATCTGACGTTTTACAACCGCCTGATGGCCCAAATGCGCGACGCGATAGTCGGCGGCCGTTTCAGTGCGTTTTGCGCAGATCGGCTTGCCCGCTGGGGGGGAGAATCTCTAAGATAGACCTCTTGAATCCGAGGACTAGGCACAACTTCCTTGCTCGCGCGGCGGGCTTTGGCAGGCAGAAAACGTTTGGGTAAGGACACGCGATCATGATCGACTCTCTAATCCTGTTCGCGGACGATCAGCAGAAACAGGTGCAGCCGGAGAAGAGCATTTGGGAGAACGGCATTTTTTTGCTGCCGATTCTCTTCTTCTTGTTCTATTTCGTCGTCCTGTTGCCGCAGCAGCGTCGACAGAAACGCGAGCAAGAGGCCCTGTTCACGGGACTGAAGAAGAACGACAAAGTCGAGACGTCCGCGGGAATCATCGGAGTGATTGCTCATGTCGATGAAACCAATGACGAGGTGACTTTGAAGATCGACGAGAACGCGCGGATGAAAATCAGGAAGAGTGCCATCGTCCGCATCTTGAAGCCCAAGGAAGAAAGCAAGGACGCGGCCGTTCCCGCTTCCGCCAGCAGCAATACCAATATCAAACCGACCGCCTGAGACGCAGTCGCCTGCAGTTGAGCGTTCGCTGACTCGATTTCGAGCGCTGGACCGCACGCGGCAAGAATGGAACCTGCGCCATGAAACAGTTCTTCTGGAGATTCGCGATCTGCATCGTGCCGTGCATTCTGGCGGCGTTCGTCACGATCGATGCCACCATGAAATATCGCAGCGGCGATGCGGGGGGCTTCAAGCTCGGCGTCGATCTCGTCGGCGGGACCATTCTCGTCTATGAAATCGATCTGCGCAAGAACCTCGACACCGACAACAAGTTCGATCCGGTCAGGGACATCAACGTCCTCGCCGAATCACTTAAACGCCGCATCGATCCTAATGATCTTTACAACATCACTATCCGCCCCGCCGGCGGCGAAGGCCGTATCGAGATCATTCTGCCCACCGGCGGCACCCATCGCGCCAAGAAAGCCGAAGACCGCTGGCGTGAGCTTTTGGCTGAGCTCGACACGGCATTCGTACCCAAAGACTCCAAACGCAAGCTCGAAGTCGGCCGTGGCAAGATCCTCGAACTCGCCGATCAGATCCAGTCGATCCAGTCCGATACGCGTTGGCAGAAGGAACTCTTCAGCACCTCGGAATCCTGGAAACGCCTGCAAGAGAAATCGCTTGAATACTGGGCCCTCATCTACAACAACCCGGAAAAACGGGCGGCCATCGCAAGCCTTGAAATCGGCAATTTCGACGGCATCCCTTCGCGGCCGGCCGGGTCGCCCAATCAACTCGGCTTCACCAAGTACGTCCTCAACGCCCTCAACAAGACGCAATACGCCACCACGCCGAAAACGATCCAAAACTGGATCAAGAAACAAGCGTGGGACGAGACGATGACGCAGATCCGCGAAAAGTGGCTCGTCAAGCCCTGGAGCGAAAAGACGCAGTACATGCCCGGCGACTATGCCATTCAAGGCAAGGTCGTCTACCTCAGCACGGAGAGGAGCAAGGGGGTAGTACCTTCTGTCGAGCCTCCCGCCAAGGGCTGGTACCCCTTGAACCCGGACGGGTCGCCGTTGAAGGTCGAGGAAGAGCCGTATCGCGAAGACATGGAGCGCATCGCCCCCGATCGTGTCGATCAACTCACGTCATTCGTCTTGACCAAAGGCACGATCATCGGGCAGGCGGCCCTATCGCTTCTGGACCCGCTCGTCGGCGACAACATTGATCGCATTTTCGAAGACGGACCCGACAATAAAGAGATCCGCGATTTCATCCGCAAGCTCTACGGACCGCCCGTGCAGGAGATCATGGACAAGATCAACAAGCACATGGAAGACAAGAAACAGGGCAAAGACCTTAGCGTCGAGGAAGTGCAGCGCATCAAGGACTTGGTCTCGAAAGTGGGTAGCCTCGAGTTCCGCATCCTCGCCAACAGCCACGACGATAGCAAGGCGATCGAGGACGCGAAGAAGTTGATCAATGATGCGATCAAGGATTCCGAGGCCGGCAATGAAATCGCGGCCGCTCAGGAAAAAGGACTGCCGCCTCCGGGCCCGCGCGAAAAGGAAGGCAAGGAATTCAAGGCGAAGAAGTACGAAATCATCACCGCTCGTGGCGCCAAGAGCATCGTGACGTACAGCTGGGTCGAGCTTGGGCCTGAAGAGCGGCGTTCACTCAACCTCGACAATTCCGCCCGCACCGATGGCGCCCGCAACTCCGCCTGGCACGAGGCTCGTCGCCGGCGCAATACCGCCGCCCAGCTTCCCGAGATCGCTGGCAGCACCGAACGCTTCATGTTGCAAGGGTCGCTCTTTTATAGCCGCGAGTGCAAGGATCGCAACCTCCCCGAAGAGGAACGCCGCAAGAAGGAGATTGAGTACTTCATCCTGACGCGCGATCCCGAATTCGAGCCGGCCAACCCGACCATCCGTACGCGCAAGATCGACGGCAGCTTCCTGCAGAACGCCTATGGCGCTCCGGGCCAGGACATGCGGCCGACGGTCCATTTCGTTTTCAACAACGAAGGCGGCGAGTTGTTCGGCACCATCACGCGCAAGAACGTTTCCGAAGGAACGGGACCGGAAAACACCCGCAAGTATCGGCATCTGGCGGTCATCCTCGACAGCATGGTGATGTCCGCCCCCACCATTAACTCGGAAATTCGCACGTCGGGGCAGATCAGCAGCCCAACCTTCACGCAGAAACAAGTCGACGCGCAGGTCAACATCCTGCGTGCCGGTCGGCTCCCCGCGACCTTGAAGCCGCAACCCGTCAGCGAAAGCACGATCGGCGCCACGCTCGGCGCGGACACGATTCAACAGGGTGTGCGCGCCATCGGCCTGGCCTTCGCCGCGGTGCTGGCGTTCATGCTGGTGTATTATCGTTTCGCAGGCGTCGTCGCTTCGATCGCGTTGATGGCCAACCTCCTCCTCACCGTCGGCTTCATGGTCGCGGTGCAGGCGACCTTCACGCTGTCGGGCCTCGCGGGCATCGTGCTCACGCTAGGTATGGCGGTCGACGCCAACGTCCTCATCTACGAACGACTGCGCGAGGAACGCGAACGCGGCGCCAGCCTCTTGCAGGCCATCCGCAACGGCTACGATCGCGCCTTGCCCACCATCATCGATACGCACTTATCGAGCATCTTCACGGCCATCGTCTTGTACGTCGTCGGCAACGACAACTTGAAGGGCTTCGCGGTGAGCATGACGGTCGGCCTGGTCATCAGCCTCTTTACTTCGCTGTACATGACCCGCGTCATGTTCGACTTCTGGCAGTCCAAGGGCTGGTTGTCCAAGCTCACGATGATGCGGCTCTTCGCCAAGCCCGACATCGATTTCATGAGCATCCGCTACGTCGTGTTCGGCGCCACGCTCGCCGTCTCCATCCTCGGCGTCGCGCTCTTCATCGGCCGGCTTCCCAACGATCTCAACATCGATTTTCAGGGCGGCACCGCGTACGGCGGCAAGCTGATCAAGGGCGTCACCGCAGCCACGATTCGTGAGCTCGTTTCGGAAACTCATCAGAGAGAAGTGCTCAAGAACGTTGAAGTGAAGCAAATCGATAACGAGGGCCGCCGCTACAATCTGTGGTTCCCCAATGGCGACGGCAAGGGCCGCGACAAGCAAAAGGAGGAGTGGCATGCCGTCTCCTTGAACAACATCCCCGAAGGCACGCCGGAGGAACGACTTGCCCTTATCAAGAAGCGGGCCAGTCTCTTGTCGGAACCGTCGGTCGATTTGCTTTATCACGGCGGCGACTCGGATGAAATTCGAGCCGAGATCAACTCCGGGTTTAGCCGAAACTTCATGGTTCGCACCACCGAGAAAGAACCCGAATTGGTGCAGACCTGTCTCGACCAGTTGCTGCGCGAAGGGGACGTGCAACTCTTGAAAAAGGTGTATGCGCTGGCCGACAACAAGGGCAAACTCGACGAGCAACGCGAGATCCGCTTCCGCTTCTACGACGAAAAGCCCCCGGCCAATGCCAAGGCGGAGGACAAGAAGACCGAGGAAGAAAAGAAAGCCGAGAAGCCGGCCAGCGCCTCGCAGAGCTTCGTCAAGTCGCTGTTGAATCGCGAATTGCGGCGCGCCTTTGAACTGACAGACGACAAGGCCCAGCTGCCATTCCTGTTCGAGGTCGTTCCCGAAGGCAAAGACGACGCAGAAGGGAAGTATGGCGTTCTCAAGATTTCATTCGGGCAGGAGCTAAAGGACGAAGATGTGGCCAAAGTCGAAAAGGGCATCCAGACCACCGTCGAAGCGTTCGCGCGGCGGCCGCTGCCCGATCGGCTTGAGAACTTCGACAGCGCCTTGGCGACCGAAACCCGTCTGCGCGCCTTGTGGGCGATCCTGGCAAGCTGGGCGGCGATCGCGCTCTACCTCTGGTTCCGGTTCGGCAACTGGACCTTCGGTCTCGCCGCGGTGCTTTGCCTGATCCACGATCTCTTCTTCACCCTGGGTGCAATCGCCGCTTGCTATTTCGTCCACGGCACTTTCGTCGGCGATCTGTTGATGCTGGACGACTTCAAGCTCGATCTTGCGTCAGTCGCCGCCCTCTTGACGCTCGTGGGTTACTCAGTCAACGACACGATCGTGGTCTTCGACCGCATCCGCGAAGTGCGAGGCAAAAACCCCGACCTGACGCCCAAGATGATCAATGACAGCATCAACCAGACCTTGAGCCGAACGGTGCTCGCCTCGTTGACGGTGTGGTTGGTCGTTGTCGTGCTCTACTTCTTCGGCGGTCCGGGCGTACATTTGTTCGCGTTCGTGATGGTGATCGGCGTCATCGTCGGCACCTTCAGTTCGATCTACGTCGCCAGCCCGCTGCTTCTGTTGTTCGGCGAAGGCCGGCACGACGAAGGCCATCTGCAAGGCGCCACGCCGCTGCCCGAAGGTGCGTTCAAGGCGAACGCTTGAACCTAGGTGCTTCGGTTTCCGAAAAACACGAGCAAAGGCCCGGCTCTCCAAGCGGGCCTTTGTTGCTGCGCGAAGGACTGTGAATCTACACGGATCTGCCGGCAGAAATGTTTCAACGGCTCGCTGGCGCCGACCAGCAATTCTATTGGACGCGGTTATCTGCTCCTGCGCATCTCGGTTTGTACAATAGCCCAAGATCACGACCACGAGTCCATCCCATGACCCTCCAAGATATCCGCGCCAAAGTCGAATCCGGCCGACGGCTCTCCTTCGAGGACGGCCTGTTTCTCGAAGAACACGTCGATCTCTTCACGCTCGGCGAACTCGCCAATCTGGTGCGCGAGCGCAAGAACGGCAATGTCGCGTACTACAACGTCAACACGCATCTCAACGCGACCAACGTGTGCGTCTATCGCTGCGTCTTCTGCGCGTTCCGGGCCGACCTCAAGAGCGACAAGGGCTACGTCATGCCCGACGAGCAGATCCTGCATCGCGCCGACGAAGCCCAGGCTCGCGGCGCGACCGAGTTGCACATCGTCGGCGGGCTGCACCATCAGTTGCCGTTCGAGTGGTATCTCAATGTCGTACGCATAGTCCATCAGCACTATCCCCGGCTACATCTCAAAGCCTACACGGCCGTCGAATGGGATTGGTTCGCGCGGCTGACGGGTCGGCCGACCAAGGACATTCTCGCCGAGTTCATGGACGCCGGCCTCGGCAGCTTGCCCGGCGGCGGAGCGGAGATCTTTCATCCGGAGGTGCGCGACCTCATCTGCGAGCACAAGGCCGACACCGACTCCTGGCTGCGTATCCATCGCGAGGCCCACGAGCTCGGCCTGCGCTCCAACGCGACGATGCTCTATGGCCACATCGAGAAGCCGCTGCATCGCATCGATCACCTGTGTAAGCTGCGCGAACTGCAGGACGAGACCGGCGGTTTCCAGACGCTCATCCCGCTCGCGTTCCATCCCGACAACACCAAGCTCGGCGTCGATCGCAAGATCCAAAAGGCCAGCGCGATCATGGACCTGCGCATGATCGCGATTAGCCGGCTGATGCTCGACAACTTCGCGCACATCAAGGCGTACTGGATCATGCTCGGCATCCCGACGGCCCAACTCGCTTTGAGTTGCGGCGCCGACGACATCGACGGCACGGTCGTCCACGAGAAGATCTACCACGACGCCGGCAGCGATTCCCCGCAAGAGTTGACGGTGGCGCAGTTGCGCCGCTTGATCGAGGAAGCGGGCCGAGTGCCTGTTGAGCGTGATACGTTGTATCACGAGGTGATTCGCGGCGAGCGTGAGTGGCAGACGGGGCGGGCGCTGGCGTTGCCGGTGGTGGCGGTCTAGCGAGGGATCGTTACTTCGGGTACAATGCCGCGATGGAGGTATCGTCATGTCAAGCGTCCCGAAAACCACGCTGACCCCGCAGGAGTATTTGGCGCGCGAACGCAAAGCCGAGTTCAGGAGTGAATTCTATCACGGCGAGATGTTCGCCATGGCGGGGGCGAGTTGGGAGCACACGCTCATAAAGGACAACGTCGCGCACAATGCGCGTAATCAACTGGATGACGGTCCGTGCCGCGCCTTGACGAGTGATTTGCGCGTCAAGGTCGATGCGACCGGATTGTACACCTACCCCGACGTCATCATCGTTTGCGAGGAGCCGCAGTTCGAAGACAAAATGTTCGATACGCTGCTGAACCCGCGTGTGCTCATGGAAGTATTATCCGACTCCACGGAGAAATACGATCGCGGCGCGAAGTCCGGGCATTTTCGGCAAATCCCGTCGTTGCAGGAGTATGTGCTGATCGCGCAGGACCAACCGCTCGTGGAACGCTACGTTCGTCAGCAGGACGGCGGCTGGTTGCTGACCGAGTTTCGCGGGCTGGAACAGACGTTCGCGTTCACAAGTATTCCCGTCAATATCAAGCTGGCGGACATTTATCGCGGCGTGGAGTTTCCGGAGAACATGGGACGATAGCGATGCGAGTCCCATACACGGGGCGGGCGCTGGCGTTGCCGGTAGTGGCGGTGTGACGAACTGCGGACTCATCCGTAAATGACGCATCGCCCTTGCGTGAAGTGATGTTCGGTGGCAACAGACGCAATGGCGCGCGATCTTGGCGCCGCCCACGACGATAGGCTTCGGCGAGTAATCCGACGTATGATTGCACGCCAACCGCAAATCGATGCCGGAATGCCTGATCCTAGAGCCACGAAATGCTGACGTCGGTTTGCTCCCGAGATTGCCATGGGAATCACCTTATGGTGCTTTTTCTATTCGCCGTCCCGGCCCACGTGGATGTCAAGAAGCTATCGCTCGGTATTGATAAATTCGCCGCACGGGGCCATGCGAACGCCAAGCCGCAAACGGCAGACCTGAGGTACGAATGACCAAAAAACTCCGCTGGGGCATCCTCGGCGTCGCCAAGATCAACGACCGGCTGCTGCCCGCCTTTGCGAAGGCATCCAACGCCGAGCTTGTCGGCATCGCCAGTCGTTCGCTGCAAAAAGCTCAAGTTGCGGCGAAGGCGGCAGGCATACCGCGAGCATTCGGCAGTTACGAAGAGCTACTCGACGATCCGGGCATCGATGCTGTCTATAATCCGCTGCCTAACACGCTGCACGACGAATGGACGCGCAAGGCCGCCGACCGTGGCAAGCACGTCCTGTGCGAGAAGCCGCTCACGTCGACAGCGCGCGCATGCGAGGCGCTCGTCAGCTATTGCCAGTCGAAGAAGATCAAGCTGATGGACGGCTTCATGTGGCCGCACCATCCGCGCACGCGCGCGATCAAGGAATTTCTGCAAGGCGGCAAGCTCGGCCGCGTCGAGCGCGTCACCAGTGCGTTCACGTTTCAGTTGCCGATGGATCCGACGAACATTCGGCTGCAAGCGAATATGGCCGGCGGCTCGCTGCTCGACGTCGGCTGCTATCCGGTCTACGGCATTCGCTGGGCGTTCGGCGAGGAGCCGATAAAGGTATGGGCGGCGGCGCGTCTCCAATTCGACGTTGATGTCGCCATGAGCGCGACACTCTGGTTCGCGGACGGGAGAATAGCGAACTTCGACTGCGGCTTCGTGCATCCGTTTCGACAATGGCTCGAAATCGTCGGCGAAAAAGGCACGCTCAACGTGCCCGATATGTGGCTGCCGCGCAAGGCGGCGTACACGGTGCAGTACAACGAGAATCCCGGCGCCGAGGAGTTCGTCGTGCCAGGCTACGATCAGATCCAGTGCATGCTGGAGGATTTCGGGCGTTACGTGCTCGATGATCAGCCGGTGTGGCCGGCGCCGGAGGAGGCGATTAAATCGGCACGGGTGATGGATGCGCTGTTGACCTCGGCACGTGAAAAGCGGTGCGTGAAAGTGTAATTTCTCCCCTCTCCCCTCCGGGGGAGAGGGGCCGGGGGTGAGGGGGCGGCCCCATGCAGAACCTGCGTGATTAGCTTTCTGCCAGCTCGACAAGTTCGTTCCAGTTTAGATTGCGAATCGCCGCGCCTCTGGGGCCGGTGATGACCACGCCCGTCGCATTGATAGGCAGTTGGCAGACCGGCTTGCCATCCTTTCCGCGTCGGATGATAACGATTGGCGGACTCATCGGGAGATCAATTCCTTGTTCGATCGACAGCGTTGCGCTTCGTAGTATTTCGGGCATTGTTGCCTCCCGAGAACAGCGTGTGTGCCGGCGAGATTCTACCCGAAAATAGCCTTATTGATTCATGTCCTTCGCGCCCATGTCTCGTCGGGCCTCGCACTCCCGAAAAAGCAATTCCAGCACAGCCTCGAGTTCATCGTAGATCTGGTTATTCCAGAACCGCAAGACCTTGACACCCTGCTTCTCGAGCCAATCCGATCTCCGTTCATCGTCCTTACTTTTTTCGAGATGGGTTTCGCCGTCAACCTCGATCGTCAATCGCGCATTCGCACAGTAGAAGTCGAGCACATACGTACCGAAGACTTGCTGCCGACGAAATTTGAAACCAGCAAATCGTCGGCCTCGCAAGGCGTTCCACAGGATGCGCTCCGCGGGCGTCATGTTGCGGCGCAGTTCGCGTGCGCGCGCTTTGAGGTATGGGTCCGCTTTCATATCAATTCTGTCCTGCTCTTGATCGGGCAAAATGTTACCGCGTGGGACCGCCCCCTCACCCCCGGCCCCTCTCCCCCGGTGGGGAGAGGGGGGAAATGCCTAGCCGCGCAACGCCGCTGCCTGCATCAATCGATCCGTCGCCGTGTATGCCTCGCGCACCCACTCCGCGATCTTGGCCGGCTCGGGCGAATACTCCAGTTCGATCGACAACGCGCCGTCGATGCCCAGCGCCTTGATCTCGCGCAGGTACGGCTCGAAGTTCATCACACCGCGGCCCGGCGGCAGATCCCCGTGCACCTTTCCGTCGCAATCGCTGAGATGCACGTGAATCGCCTTGCCCTTCAAGCGCCGCAGCTCCTCCGGCTTCACCTTCGCCAACTCCAGGTGCGAGATGTCGATGTTGGCTCGCACCGCGGGAGGATTCACATCGTCGATGAAGCGCACCATGCTATCGACGCTGTTCAAGAGCGATAGCTTGAACGGCTCCAGCTCGAGCGCGATCTGCACGCCCAGGCGCTCGGCATATTTGCCCAGCTCGCGCAGGTTCTTGACGGCGATCTGCCATTGCTCCTTGGGTGGAATCACTTGCTGCTCCCAGATGTATTCGCCGAGAACGAGCAGGAGGTTTTTGGCATCGAACTCGTAGACCATGTCGAGAAACGCCTGTGCGCGCGTCATGTGAAAACGCTGGACGCTCGGATTGAAATCGACCAGGCCGACTGCAACGCAAGCCACGCTGACGATCGGCAGCCCGGCTTTGTCGCATTCACGTTTGATGAGCTTGCGTTCCTTGACGTCGATATCGAGCGGATCGGCGAAGATGTCGATGGTGTCGAAGCCGATCTCCTTGGTCATGCGGATGCCGTAGGAGGTGTCGCGCCCCGATTGGGCCCACGCGGAATTGATGAGGCCGAGTTTCATGGGGAAAATCCTCTCGGAAGTTCGTATTGTACCCAGGTTAGAGTCTGTTTTATGATTCCAAATGATCAGCGGCGCGAGATGATAATTGCTTGCTCGCCGTGTCTGTAGTAGCCGGCTCAACGAAACGGAATCCATGCACGATTTCAAAGAACTCATCGACAGCTGGGGCTACCTAGGGGTGTTCCTTGGCATCCTCGCCACCGGTCTGGGATTTCCCATGCCCGAGGAACTTCCCATCGTGCTCGGCGGCGCAATGGCAACCAGCGGCAAAGTCTACACGTGGATCATGCTGCCGGTCTGCATCGTCGGCGTCATCATTGGCGACAGCTTCCTTTACCTGATCGGGCGGTTCTTCGGCGCCAAGCTCATTCAGATTCAGTTCGTTCGCAAGCATCTGTTGACGCCCGAACGATTCGCAAGAATCGCCGAGAACTTCAAGGAATATGGCGTGAAGATTCTACTGTTCGCGCGGCTCACGCCCGGCATTCGCGCGCCGATATTCTTGACGGCGGGCATCACCAAGCTGCCGATCACCCATTTTCTGTTGGCGGACGGCATCTACGCGATTCCGGGCGTCAGTCTGCTTTTCTTCCTCGGCTACTGGTTTACGGACACCATTATCGAGCTGATCGAGGCCGAATCGCGGTATGTTAAGCCGATCATTGTGCTTGTCGTCATTGCGGGCGTCGGTATCTATTGCGTGTACCACTTCTGGAAAAAGCCAATCGTGACGGGCAATCCGACGGAGATGCCGCCGATCGTCGGGCCGGTGACGGAAAAACTGGAGAATATCGCGGAGAACATGGCGGAAAGCGTGAAGGACAAAGTGATGAGCCGATCGCATTCGGACAGCGCCGCTCCGCCATCACCGCCGACGGCCGGCGACAACAATGGCCAGCCGATACCGAGCTGCGAAGACAAAACGCCTGTCGATCAGGAACAGTCCAAGTGAGCGGATACTCATGGCCGTCAGTGATCTCGTCTTGGCGATGACCGGAGCGAGCGGCGCGCCCTACGGCGTGCGATTGCTCGAAGTGCTCCTTCGCGCCGGGCGGACCGTGCATCTCGTGCTCAGCCCGGCCGCGCTGCAAGTGATCGAACAGGAATTGGACCGCAAGATCGATGGCGCACATTTTCGCCTTGCCGATCTGCTTCCCAATCCGCCGGATCAGGGCACGGTAATTTATCACGATCATCGCAACTTCATGGCCGGCATCGCTTCGGGGACCTTTCTCACCGGCGGCATGGTCATCTGCCCGTGCAGCTCCGGCACTGCGGCGGCCATCGCGCACGGTTTGTCGCAAAATCTCATCCATCGCGCCGCGGATGTTCATCTCAAAGAACGACGCAAGCTGATTTTGGTGCCGCGCGAGACGCCGATGAGCGTCGTGCAGCTACGTAATCTGACCACCTGCGCGGAGGTAGGCGCCGTCGTCTTGCCCGCGTCGCCAGGGTTTTACACGAAGCCGCACACGCTGGCTGACGCGATCGATTTCATCGTGGGCCGCGTTTGCGATCAGCTCGGTGTCGAGCATCAATTGTTCCAACGCTGGAGCGAGTAGAGTGCGTTGCAGAGGCACCACGGTCCGATGACGCACCGCATCATTAACTATTTGGAACTGCAAGGGCTCGCACGCGGCCGATTACCGCGTATTGCGTTGATCCTGGGTTCGGGATTGAGCGACCTGGCTGATCGGCTGGAGGACGCAGTCGAGGTGCCGTTTGGGTGCGTGCCTGGGATAGACACACCCAGCGTCGCGGGGCATCGCGGTGTGCTGCTGTTGGGAAGGTGGGCGGGCGTGGCGGTATTGGTCTTCGCGGGGCGCCTGCATTATTACGAAGGCCATCCGTGGCGGCGTGTCGTCCAGCCGATCCACATCGCGCGCGAACTAGGCGCGAAAATCCTGCTCGTCACGAATGCGGCGGGCGGCATCCGTGACGACCTACAACCCGGCGCTCTGATGGCGTTACGCGATCATCTCGACTGCACCCGGCCGTATTGGGGGCGCGATCGCGAAACCCGAAGTGAATGCCCTTATTCGCCGCGTTTGCTCGAAATGCTGCAACTACCGACAGGAGTCTACGCCCAATTGACCGGGCCATGCTATGAAACGCCGGCCGAGATTCGCGCGTTGCGTGCATGCGGCGCCGATGTTGTCGGTATGTCCACGGGCCGCGAGATCGAGGCGGCGTTCCGGCTGGGCATGGAGTGCGCCGCGATCTCGTGCATCACCAACAAGGCGGCGGGACTGGGAGGCGGGGCGATTCGTCATGACGAGGTGCTGGACACCGGGCGTCGAGTCAAGGATAAGATGATTGACGTGCTCGAAGCGTTCATCCGCCAAGCGTGTCCATAAAGCAAACCATGCCGCTCGCCGCGAAATTCGTTTCGGCGACGAGCGACATGATCTCTTCGTCATTTCACTACTTTCACCGGCCCATGATCGTCGCAATGATTGCCGTGCGGATGGTGCAGGTGGCCGTCCACGAGATAATCGACGTGATCACCGTGCGGCACCGCTTCATGGCCGCAGTCGGGGCCATGCACGTGGTCCTTCGTGTGCCCCTCGCACTTGTGCTTCGGCGTGCAATCGCTGGGATTCGTCTTAGACACTTCAAGAACGTGCTCTTCGATCTTCTTGCCCTTGGGGTGATGCATGTGGCCGTCGTGTAGGTAATCGACGTGGTCGCCGTGCTCGACCGCGGTGTGGCCGCAGGCTTTGCCGTGCTTGTGCGTGTGGTCGTGATGATGATCCATTTGCTTGCTCCTTGGAATTACGGACTCATGTGCCGAATCGGAATCTCGTTCCGGCTCGGCGGCATGAGCCAACGCGTTTTGGATGAGATCGATGACGTGCCGATCGGCCAGTGCATAGAAGAGATGCGTTCCCTCCCGGCGGCGGACGATCAGCCTTTCGCCGCGCAACAAGCGCAGGCGTTGTGAAATGGTCGAGAACTTCTCGCCGAGCGCCTCGACGAGTTCGGTGACGCAGCACTCGCCCTGCAAGAGATATTCGAGCAGCTTCAGGCGCGAGGCATCGCCGAGTGCCCGGAAGAGCCCGCTGGCCTTGTCGAGGGCAGCGCGGTCCGCTTTCGGCCGTTTTTTCTTGGCGGGATGGTCCCCCGCGCGACAGCCTGGATGCTCAGCTTTGATAACGCACCTGGGTATTTTGTTATTTCATGAGTTTATGAAATAATAGCGGAGGAACGCCGGCCCCGCAAGAGGAGTATCGGAATATTTCATGAATAAATGAAATAGAATCAAAAAGGGAACATCCGGTCCCAACCAGCCGCGACCGTTAGGGAGCGACTTGTTGGTGCGGTTGGCGTCGGTGTTGTTTATTGGCTTGCGTGGCTAACGCTTCGTCTTTTCGACCGTGACCAAAATGAATTCGAACGCCGTGGCGGGCATTGCCTCCGCACTGGCAGCGGTAATCGTGACTTGGTAATCCCCCGCGGCCGCGTCGTCAGCGACGATGATGCTCACAGTGACCTCGCCCGAGAACAATAATCTGGCCGGGTCCAACTTGACGAGGATGCCCTTGGTTGCACCCTCTAACGCCTCGACATCCGCTGTCATGGTAACGCCTTTCAAGTCTTTCCCCACCGTCACTGCCATTCTGACCTCAGCCGATCTTCCTTGTTTTACCGTGACGAATTTGATGTCTCTGGTGATGGCAATCTTGGTGTCCTTCTTGAACCCATCCACGATTGGCTCCGCGATTTCCGGGAAATCGCGCTCAAGGCGATGTTCCACGATGGCGCGTTCTTGGTGCGCCCTGGCCTCGACGACCATCTCCATTTCCATCTCCTCCGCGACGCGCATCTCCTGAACGGCCCGCTCCTCTTCGACTTGGGCGATGAAGCCGAGCATGGAGATGCTGACGCAAGGCAAAACGAGGAAGATCGCCACCGCCGCCACGGCGACGACGATTAACACGGTTTTTTGCCCACCGTTGGACGGCGCATGAAGCCGTGGCGGCCGTCGTCGACGCCACGATGAATCGTCGTCGTCCTCGTCATAGTCGCGCGATCTACGGCTGGATTCGACCCGGTGATCCGTGCCGGCCGGCGGCGTTCCAAGTGAAATCGCGCCCTTGCTGGCGGGCGCATCGTTCGGCGCACCCTCCGTGATCCGCGTGATGGCGCCGCACTTGGCGCAAAGTACCGTCTTGCCGAGCCTATCCTCGCCGACGACAAGCACGCCCTGGCAGCCGGTACACGCGATGTTCATCAGATCGTTCCTTGGAGAATGTCCTCACGTTACGGCGCATTCATCAGCCGATCAATCCCAGTTCCTTGCCAACTTCCGTGAACGCCTTCACCGCGCGCTCAAGCTGCTCCGGCGTGTGCGCGGCCGACAGTTGAATACGAATGCGTGCCTGCCCCTGCGGCACGACCGGGAAGCTGAAGCCGATCACGTAGATGCCTTTTTCCAGCAGCTTGTCTGCCATCTTCGACGCGAGGGCGGCGTCGCCGAGCATCACGGGCAGAATCGGATGCTGGCCCGGCTTGATAGTGAAGCCCGCTTTCTCCAGGCCCGCGCGCAGCGTTATCGCATTAGCGTGAAGACGATCACGCAGGTCGCTGCTCTTCGATACGAGTTCGAGCGCCTTCAGCGCCGCCTTGATGATCGGCGGCGGCACGGCATTCGAGAAGAGGTACGGCCGCGAACGCTGGCGTAGGTAGTCGACAAGTTCTTGGCTGCCGGCCGTGAACCCTCCCGCGGCGCCGCCGAGTGTTTTGCCGAGCGTGCTGGTGACGATGTCGATGCGCTCCAGACAGCCGAGCGCTTCAGCCGAGCCGCGTCCGCCGGGGCCGAGGATGCCGGTGGCGTGGCTATCGTCCACCATCACCAGCGCGTCGTACTTGTCGGCCAGGGCGCAGATGTCGGGCAGAGGAGCGAGCGAACCGTCCATCGAGAAGACGCCGTCGGTCGCG
>SYHD01000053.1 GCA_005799265.1 Planctomycetia bacterium
AGCGACTTCGACTGCTTCCGGTCGGAACAATAAGATACCGGCGTGGGTTTCGCACCCACTGGATCACCAACACTTGCACGGCGCACACCCGAAGCGTTAGCGAGGGCCACAGCATTCCTCGCTAACGCTTCGGGTTGGTATACTATTTTCGGCCGCTCGCCAAAGCGTTCGCGCGGCCCCGCGCGAACGCTTTTTCAATTCATCAGGACCTGATGTCTCGAATCGGCAACCGCAACCCCGCCGCCAGAATTGCGACGAGGATGTGCTTGGCGAGAAACGTCATCGTCAGCCCCAGTGCGATATGAATTTGATAGCACCACGCCGTCACAAACACCGTGAGCGCCGCCAACCCAATTTGCAGCAGACGGACTTGCACGCGCCGTCGTGGCGATTCGTCGCGCAGGCCCACCAGCGGCGATTCGGGCGGCGGTGTCATGAGCATGGCAGTTCCCTATTGCCGCCTGTGGCTTAGCAATCGTGTGCCTTGTACCGAGTGCTACACCGCAAGCGGCAAATCTCCAGATCCGAGTGTATCCGCCGCCTCCGCCATAAACCAAACATCGCTTTGGTAGTTTGGTCCGGCCACGGAGTGACCGGACCACATCGACACTGGCCCACTACCAGCGTTTTTTTCACGGCGTCGCCTCGAATTTCCTGTCCGGCACCAGGCTGCCCTGCCGCCAGCGCGCGACATACAGCGGACGCTGGGTCTGTCGATCGGGTGTAATGGTCAACGGACCGGTGACGCCGTCAAAACCCTTCGTCTTGAGCAATTCGTCGCGCAAACGCTCGGCGGTGAATGGCTGCGGATGGATGGATTTGAGCGCTTCCGCGAGAATGCGAAAGCTGTCGTACGCCAGAGCCGCGTGAACGTCCGCGTCACTCTGAAACGCCTCGCGAAACGCTTTGCGGAAACTCGCCCCTTTCTCGACGGTTGAATCCGGATTGAGTGCCGTCGCCAGCAGCACCGACTGTTTCTCGCCCAGTTCCACGTCGAAGCCGCGCTGGCTGCCGTCCGGCCCAGCGAAAATCACTTCCGGGATATTCGTGAACGGAGCGTGACGCAAGTTTCTATGCCAGACGTTGAAATCGTCAGCCAGACCAGCGAAGACGACGACTTGGGCGTCATGGTTCAAGATGCGTTCAATCAAGTCGCCCCACTTCGCGTCCTTGGTGTAACGCAGGTTGATGACCGCTGCGTCCTTGCGCGCTTCGTTGAACGTGGACGCGAAACTCTCGGCGACAACAGGCGCCTCAGGCAATCGTTCATCCACCAGGATGACGACGCGACGCAGTTTCGCGTCGCCGGCAATGACCTTGGCGAGCACCTCGCCCTGTCGGTTTGGCATCATGCCGAGATAGAACACGTTCTTGCCGGCGCCCGACACGGGATTACCATGAAAGGTCAGAATCGGCGTCTTGACGTGGTCGAGCGCGGATACTTCCTTCGCGGACAGGCCGCCGAACAGCGCCACGACCCGGTTGATCGCTTCGAGCCGTACCGCTTCCGCTTCGAAAGCGTCGAGCTTGCCGCGTGTATCGGTGTGGCGCGGCTGGATCTTGTGGCCACCCAGCATTTCGGTTAGAGCGTTGTCCTTGTCCAATTCGTGCAACGCCAGGCGGATACCCAGTTCCGCTTGCTCGCCCGCTTTGTCAAGCCGCGTCTGGTCCGACACATGGCCGACGACGATCACCGGAGGCGCAGCACCATTGGTGCAACCGAGGCCAAGGACCAGCAGGAGGGGAAGATATCGCATGGGGATGATTATAGCGGATCGACGAGTTCGCCTGTACATTGATTATGGGATCGGATTTCGAGTCTCGCCAGGACCGAATAATCGTGGCACGCTACTTCAAATTCCATTCGCTGACGGAAATCGAAGCCGAGGTCGAGCGTCTGCAACTGGGCCTTCACTTCAGCGAGGATTTTTCGCCCCTCTTTCGTCCCGTGCAGGTCGGCTCGTTCCAAGTCGGCAACGCGTTTTGCGTGCAGCCGATGGAAGGTTGCGACGGCACGCTGGAAGGCGCGCCCGACGAACTCGTCTTTCGCCGCTATCAACGCTTCGGCGCCGGCGGAGCCAAGCTCATCTGGGGCGAGGCGGCAGCCGTGCTCGATGAAGGCCGGGCCAATTCGCGACAACTGCTCATCAACGAGCAAACGGCGCCGGGCCTCGAGAAGATGCTCAATGTTTGCAGACAGGCACATCGCGAAAACTACGGCAATGACGGCGATTTGCTGGTCGGCCTGCAACTGACGCATTCGGGGCGCTACAGCTATCGCAAGCCGCTCATTGCGGTGCACGATCCGATTCTCGATCCCCGCATCCTTGCCGACAAGACGTCGGGCCGGACGATCGACACGTCCTATCCGCTGCTGGATGACGACTACCTTAAGCGTCTCGTCGATCATTACGTGCATGCCGCCAAGCTCGCCTACAAGCTCGGTTATCAGTACGTCGACGTCAAGCAATGCCATCGCTACTTGCTGAGCGAACTGCTCGCGGCGCGGACTCGGCCCGGTCCCTACGGCGGCTCACTGGAGAATCGCACGCGGCTGGCGCGCGACATTATCACGGCGATTCGCAGCGAAGTGCCTGGCCTCATCATCGCGTCACGCATGAACATTTACGACAGCATCCCGTATCGCATGGGGAGTGAAAAAACGGGCGAGCCATGCGCGCACGAATTGCCATTGACCTGCTCATGGGGCACGAATCCGCGCGACCATCAGACTCCTGATTTGACGGAGCCGCTCGTCTGGATTAACGAGATGGCCAAGCTCGGCGTCGCCCTGGTCAACGTCAGCATGGGCAGCCCGTATGCGACACCGCACGTCATTCGGCCATTCGAGTATCCGCCACCTGATGGGTACGAGACGCCGGAGCATCCGTTAATCGGCGTTGATCGGCATTTTCGTCTCGCAGCGGAAATACAACGTGCCTTCCCAAACCTGCCGATCGTCGGCAGCGGCTACAGTTACTTGCAAGAGTTCCTCCCAAACGCCGGCGCCGCCAACGTGCAGGCCGGCCGCGCGTCGTTCGTCGGCGTCGGCCGCGCCACTCTCGCCCAGCCCGATTTCGTCAAGCAGTTGCAGGAGAACGGCAAGCTCGACCGCAAACGCATTTGCCGGACGTTCAGCTACTGCACGGCGCTGATGCGCGCGAAGCACAACGAGCTGGGCCAATTCGCGACGGGGTGTCCGCCGTTCGACAAGGAGGTGTATGGGCCACTGTGGGACGAGGCGAAGAAGAAATAAGAAATGCCGAATCATTTTTCGCGTTTGACAAGCTTCAATGCCGCCGAATTGATGCAGTAGCGCAAGCCCGTCGGCTGCGGACCGTCCTCGAAGACGTGGCCCAGGTGCGCGTCGCACTTGCTGCACAGCACTTCGGTGCGGCTCATGAACCAACCGTTATCTGCTTCGAGGTCAACATTGTCCTTGGCAATCGGCTGCCAGAAGCTCGGCCAACCGGTGCCGGAGTCGAACTTCGTCGTCGTGTCGAAGAGCGGTTGGCCACAACAAACGCAGGTGAATACCCCGTCGTCCTTCGTGTTCCAGTAGACGCCGGTGAAGGCGCGTTCGGTGCCTTTCTTGCGCGTGACGTTGAACTGCTCAGGCGTGAGGATCTTCTGCCATTCTTCGTCAGATTTCATGACGCGCTCTCCCTGGAAATGACGCACTCGCTCGGAAGGCGCGTCGTGATAGCGAAGAAAAAGGACGAGGGCGACGGCGGCGACGGCAACAGGGCATGTGAAGGAAGACCGCATGTCGATTGACTCAAGAAAACACCGCGCGGATCGGCATCGCCTGCACGATGCGATCCGAACCGTGTAACACCGTCGTGAGCGGCACGCCCATTGCGTGATAAATGGACGCCACGATTTCGCCGCAAGTTACGGGGCGTTCGACGGGCGTCGAACCGATTCGATCCGAGGCTCCGATGACTTGCCCGCCGCGCACGCCGCCGCCGGCCAGCGCGATCGACCAGCAACCGGGCCAGTGGTCGCGGCCTCCGTTCCCGTTCAAGCGCGGCGTGCGGCCCAGCTCACCCATGGCGATGACCAATGTTTCCTCAAGTAGACCACGCTGGTGCAGGGCGTCGAGCAACGCAGCGAATGCGCAGTCGAACGACGGGCAAAGCGTGCGGCGATAATCGTCGAGCGTGCTTGAGAATGAACGGCGCTCGGCATGGCAATCCCAGGTCACGCGATCGCACAACGTATCAAACATGTTGACGACGACGCAGCGCGTTCCGGCCTCGACAAGTTGGATCGAACGAACGCACGCATCGCCGAAGCCGGTCTTGCCGAATCGCTCACGGTCCGCTTGCGCGAGCCGATGCATAAAGCGCGCTTCGACGACGGGTTCATGAGCGGCGCCGAGGACGCCGGCGGATTGTCCGTGGCTGACGTTGATGCCCGTGTTGGCGATAAGCGACGGCAATATCACGAACGGGGCGGCGCCGTCCTGCTTCGGGCCGAGCTGTCGTGCGAGAACCGAACCGAAGTGCGGAAATTCGACGCGCGGCGTACACAGGCGTCCCGTGTGCAATAGCTGCATGCCCGCTTCGTGTACCGCCGGCCCATCATGGTGCACTGAACGCACGATAGCCAGGCGATGAGCCAGGCGCGCCGTGCGCGGCAAATGTTCGCCGATGCGCACGCCGGTCACGCTGGTCGCGATTGCCGCGAATGGCCCGCGCATCTCGACCGGCGCGTCGGGCTTCGGATCCCAGGTTTCGAGTTGGCTCGGCCCGCCGGTAAGGCAGAGCACGATGACGCTTTTGGCTCGCGCCGTGCGGCGTTCCATTTCGGCGCCGTCAGCGCCCGTCAGCGCAAGGGCGCTCGCTCCGACGGCCATCGTGCTCGTGCGCAGCACATCGCGTCGCGAAACGGGAGGAGATTGATAATTCATGCGCATTTGTTTTCTCGATGCGTGAGGTCTGCTTTCATCGCCATGTTTTGATGATAGCATCGGACCGCATGGAATACAAATGGTTTACATTCGGCCGAGATAGGACTGGAATTGGTTTTTCGCTGGCGCTTTGTAACCCGCGCATTCTAGAGCAACAAAGGTGCTCAGGAAAATGTGGCGATGGAGAACGGGCGCTCAGGCGCCGATCAATCATTCTGTGGACGCCGATCGAACGCCCGCGACGCCGCTCGGGCCAGAAAGCGCCGCCGCTGCTCCGGCGACAGCTCGGCGATGAAACGCGATCGTGCCGCGTTGATCCAGCGTACCGGCCGCCGACCATAGTCGGTCACCACGCGCGTCAGCACTGGGCCGTTGTATTCGAGGATACCGCGCAAACGCGGTTCCAACTCGTCATGGCTGCGAATCTCTTGAAACGCCACGCCGTAACCCGCTGCCAGCGATTGATAATCGAGCCGCGCCAATATCGTCGCGGTCGTGCGCAGGTACGCCGAGTTTTGCAGCTCTTGCATATAGTGATAGGTCTGATCGTCGAGCACGAAGAACTTGACGGGCAAGCGTTCCCTCGCCGCCGTCGAGATCTCGGTACACGACATCAGGAAGCAGCCGTCGCCAGTGATGGTCACGGATTGGCGATTCGGAAAGACTTTTTGCGCGCCAATTGCCGCCGGGATCGACCAGCCCATCGCTTGATTGTCGGTCGGGTTGAAGAACGTGCGCGGCTGCGTCGTCGTGAAACACTCGGTGGCGAGATACTGCGTCAGCGTTACATCGACGAACGTCAAGGCGTCCGCATTGGTCAGCCGGCGCAGGCCTTGCACGAAGCGCATCGGATCGACGCCGCAGCGAGCGTGGACTTGTTCGTTGGCGGTCGCGTCATGGCGCCGTTGCCTTTGAATGACCTCGCACAGGCGCGAATTTTCCGGTCGGCGCAGCGCATCGGCTTGCTCGAAGGCGTGCTGTAAAAAGACGCCGATGTCCGCGTGAACGCATTGCGAGTTGCGCATCACACGGCCCATGCTGGCCTCGTTGATGTCGACGTGGATCAGATGGCGATGCTGCGGCAATGAATAGAACCCGGTCGAGACTTCGCTGAACTTGACGCCAAGCGCGAGGACGACATCGACGTGGTTGCAGAAAGCATGCTCGGCCGTGCGCGTACCCTGGGGACCGTAGCCCCAGCCGACGCTGAGAGGGTGCGTCTCCGGGATGACGCCTTTGCCTGACATACTCGTGGCGACCGGCGCCTGCAACAGTTCCGCGAGACGCACGATCGACGGCGAGTGATCCATGCAGCCGAGACCCGCGTAGATGCCGACACGCAGCCGGCGATCGGCAAGAAACTGCAAGGCGCGCTGGCAGGCTTCATTGTCGAATGGGTAGCTCAATGGTTCGAGCGGCCCACTATTGAAACGCGTCGCTTCGATCAGAAGATTGAATGGAATGACGACGCCTACCGGCCCCGGTTCGCCCGCGCGGGCAAGTTGAAACGCTTGCCGCACCACCGACGGAATGTCGGCGACCCGGGTCGCCGTGAAAACGCGTTTCGTGACCGGCGTCAGCAACGCGATGTTATCGATGCTGTGAACTTGAAAAGGCCGAGCGTTGCGGCCATTGGAGATGTCGCCGACGATGCAGACGATCGGGATGCTGTCGAGCAGCGCTTCGCCCAGGCCGGTGAGGGCGTTGGTCAAGCCGGGGCCGGGGACGATGCACACGACGCCGGGCTTGCCGGTGGCGCGGGCGTAGCCGTCCGCCATGGTCGCAGCGGAGAATTCGTGCGTCGTCAATAAATATGGCAGGCGCTTCGTCTTGAGCGAGTCCCAGATTTCGTTCTCTTGAGCGCCCGGGATGCCGTAAACGCATTCGACGCCTTCGGCCTGCAGCGTTTCGACGAGGGCGTCGGCGCCGGTCATCTGCCCGGTGACCCAACCCGCGGCCGCGCCGTTTATTCGATTTCGCAATTGGCCGTCCGAGGACCCGGAGGTCGCGAGGAGGGCGGTGCCGAGGCTAGCTGCTTTGAGAAGATTGCGACGTGAGATTGTCATGGCGTCCTTGCCGTTTCGCGTGGTGTGGCTGACGGATGCAGTCGATACCGCTTCAATCCGTCATCGGCAAAAATGGTGCAGGATCTATAATCTGGGCAACGAAAAATGGGGGAATCACGTCAATTGAAGCGAATAATCAGATCGCCCAGCGAACCCCGCCAACGCAACACGGTGGGTTGAGGGACAGGAAACATCATAGGAAACAGTCGAGCTATTACCCCTACGCTCCATATTTGCCCAATCTTCCCGCATGAGCCATCGCCAGACTCATCAGATACTTCGCCTCGAATTGCCCGAGGCCACCGCGCAAGCAGAACGATTCGCCGAACTCGACCGCGCCGTCCGGCCGCACCATTTTTGCCCACAGCACTGTAGGAACCGGGTGCCAGCTGTGGCTCTTCATCTTGCTCGGCGTGCTGTGGTCGCCCGTCACGATCAGCACGTCCGGATTCAGGGCGCGGATGTGCGGAACCTCGGCGTCGAGGTGCTCGATCTTTTCGACCTTGCCCCCGAAGTTGCCGTCTTCGCCGGTGCTGTCGGTGTACTTGTAGTGCAGAAAGAAAAAGTCGTATTTGTCCCACACCTTCTTGAGCGTGTCGATCTGCTCAGCCAAAGTTGCTCCGGCGTCGAGGATGTCCATGCCGACCAGGCGGGCCAGACCCTTGTACATCGGATAGACGGCGACGCACGCGGCACGCAGGCCGTAGATGTCCTGCATCGTCGAAATCTTCGGATAACGGGCGAAGCCGCGCAGCGTGATCATGTTCGTCGGCCCGTCGGCCTTGAGGAGCTTTGCCGCCTCGGCGATAAAGTGATTGACGGCCTTCGCGGTGTTTTGCGAGTTCGCATCGACGCCGACGGCGTGTAGCGGCGCGACGTTGAGCGCTTGCGGATCGGTGTCGTTGACGTCGTCCCCGAGATTGTCGCCGCGGAAGACGACCACGAAACGATGTTCGCGCACTGGCTCGACGAACGCCTCGACGCCGGGGACCTTGATCGTCTGCATCTTCTGGCACATGGCGACGCAGCGTTCGGTGGCGGGGCGGCCGGCGCGGCGATCGGTGATAAGGCCGGCATCGTTGACCGTGCAGAAGTTACCGCGCACGGCGACGTCGCGCGGGCCCACCTGAAAGTTAATGCCCAGGGCTTCTAAAATGCCGCGACCGATGCGGTATTCAAGCGGGTCAAAGCCGAAGAGGCCGAGATGGCCGGGACCGCTGCCGGGCGTGATGCCCGGCAGGACGGGAACGGACAGGCCGCAAACGCCTTCGCGGACGATGGCATTGAGGTTGGGGGTGTTGGCGGTTTCTAGCTCGGTTTTGCCGCCGAATTCGAGAGGGAGTCCGCCGAGGCCGTCAGCAACAACGAGAACGATTTTGCTGCCGTTGTCTTCACGCAAATCGCGCATGAGTTGATGGAGGTTCATGGGGTAGATTTACCGTCGTGGAGGAAAAGAGTACAGTATGATTGGTATGATACGATTTTCGCAGTCCTCGTTTAGCGCTCGCAGGGCGCCGCGCGAGAGCTAAGCGAGAACCAAGGATGCCCTCATGCAGCTACCCGATGAAGCCATCACATATGACTATGCGCATTTGCTCGCGCCCACCTCCGAGGAATGGACGCCCGCGGCAGAATTGCGGCAGAAACACTTCCTGGCATCGACCAAGCTGCGCGAGTTGATGCCGCGCGTGCTGCAAGTTCGCAGCCAGGTGGCGACGGAGCGCGAATTGAAGCAACCGCCGCCCGAGATGCTGCCGCTCGACTCAGGCTTCATCGATTTACCGCAGAATTTGCTCGATCAGCAGCGCAAGCAAGGCGACGCCAGCCAACTCGGCCGCATCATGACGCTGGCGGCGCACATGCGCGAGCAGGTGGATCGCTTCCTCGTTCTGGGCATCGGCGGCTCTTACCTGGGGGCCCGCGCTCTCTTCGAGTCGCTGCGCAGCTCGTTCCACAACGACCTGCCCGCGAAGGAACGCTCTGGCACGCCGCGCATCTACTTCGAGGGAAACAACGTCGACAACGATTCGCTCGCCGAGCTGTTTGAGATGTTGTCGATCACCTGCATCGATCCGGAGGTGCGCGACGAACGCTGGGGCGTCACCGTCATCAGCAAGTCGGGCGGCACGTTCGAAACCGCGACTGCCTATCGCGCCATTCGCCGCGAGATGCGGGAGTTCTACGGGCTGCACGCGCCGCAATTGAAGACGCTGATCGTGCCAATCACCGGTGCTGCAGGCAAACTGCGGGCGCTGTGCCACGCGGATGGCTTCGCGGACGAGAACGTGCTCACCATCCCCGATGACGTGGGTGGCCGCTTTTCCGTGTTCACACCGGTCGGTCTGTTCCCCGCGGCAGTCATGGGGCTCGATGTTCGCGCTCTCTTGCTCGGCGCCACGGCGATGACGCGACGTTTCCTCGAAGAACGCTTCGAGACTAATCCCGTGTTGCAATATGCGGCCGTTAATTACCTGATGGCAACGCAGTATCACAAGCCGATTCGCGTGATGTCGATCTGGTCGAAAAAGCTCGAAGCCGTGGGCCTATGGTACGATCAGCTTCTCGCGGAGAGCCTTGGTAAGAAAGGGCTCGGACCTACGCCGCTGACCGCAGTGCAGACGCGCGATCTCCACTCGCGCGGCCAGCAACACCAGGAAGGCATGCGCGACAAGATCATCAACAATCTTGTCGTGAATGCATGGTCGCAGCCGCCGTTGATGGTGGGAATGGCCGACCGCAACGAGGACGAGTTGAACCAGTACAACCGCAAGGGCCTGCCGGACATCATGCGTGCCGCTCGCGAGGGAACGAATCGCGCGTACTTCGATGCCGCTCGGCCGACGGCCGACCTCGTGATGCCAACGATCAGCGAACACACCATGGGGCAACTCTTACAGATGTTGATGCTGGCGACCGTCGTCGAGGGGCGTCTGATGGGCGTGAATCCGTATGGGCAGCCGGGCGTCGAGATGTACAAAGCGAACATGAAGGCGCTGCTGAAGCCGTGATTTGTTTGACAGCGGGTCTCAGACCCGCTCGGTTCTGCGAACCGCGGCTAAACAGCAGCATCCAGGCCAACCTTCGGGCATATCTTCGTCAGCACGCATGCCGCGCAGTTCGGCTTGCGCGATTGGCACACCTGTCGGCCATGAAAAATCATGCGATGGCCGAACATCGTCCATTCGTCTTTCGGGATCAGGTCCATCAGATCAGCTTCAACCTTGACCGGATCATCGTGCGTCGTCAAGCCCATGCGGCGCGATAGTCGGCCAACGTGCGTATCGACGGGTATACCGGGGATGCCGAACGCGTTGCCGAGGATGACGTTCGCCGTCTTGCGGCCGACGCCTGGAAGCGGAACCAATTCCTCCATCGACTTCGGGACCGCACCGCCGTGCTGCTCGACGATCATCCGACAACACGCTTGAATGTTCTTGGCTTTGTTGCGAAAGAACCCGGTCGATTGGATTATCGTTTCCAGCTCGGCAAGATTCGCGTTCGCATAGGCCCGGGCATCCGAGTAGCGTGCGAACAGAGCAGGTGTGACCTTGTTGACGCGCTCGTCGGTGCATTGAGCAGACAGGATGGTCGCGACGAGTAGCTCCAAGGGATTGGTGTAGTGCAGGGCGCAGTGGGCGTCGGGATAGAGACCGGTCAGGTGAGCATAGATCTTTCGGGCTCGCTGACGGCGAGGGTCGGGTTTGCTGCGTGACATTGCATTTTTGGTATTGGCTGGAGTCATTTTCATGCACCGCCAGGATGCGGCCTCCGACTCTCGCTCACGCATTCCACAGTTTCTCGAACTCCGTTGCGCTCATTTCGATGTCTCGCAGAACGCCGTGGAGCGTGCCGATCTTGAGCGTCTTGTTGGCGTGAACCGGCACGGAGGTCTGTTGCTGGTTGCGCGTCATGACGTGATGGCTGCCGTGGATGCGAACGACGGTGAATCCGAGATTCTTCAAGAAGCGGACCATGTCCTTGCCGCTCGGGCGTGGCAAATTACTCACGTGCCATCTCCGCCAGGTCCCAATCCATGTGCCTCAGCGCCGAGGGGCTGCAAATCCGCGCAAGTGCACTGTCGACACCGAATGCTTCGATGTAGCCGAGAACGGCTTCTTTCAAGTCGGCAATGGCTTCCTCCTCAGTCGCGCCTTCACCGTAAGCGGGAATGTCCGGCAAGCGCGCCGTGAAGCCGCCGTATTCGGGATCGGGAATGAGTTCGACGGAGATTCGAGGCATTAGACTTAATCCCTAGAATGAGGCGGCTCCAAACACGAGCCTAATCCTTATCCTATTCTAGCTGATCGATTGCCACGACTCAAGCGCACCTTGCCTTACCCATGCTTGAACCCGCGCCGCCGCAGTTCCGTGTAGCGAGCCAACGCCTGCTCGATGATCGGCAGCGATGCGGCGAGCGGGGCGAATTCCTCCACCTCGACCGTCTTGCCTTCGAGCATCTTGTAGTCCTGGAAGAAACGCCGCAGCATGCTCAAGCGGTGCGGCGGCAACTCCTTCGCTTCCTTGAGCACGTTGTACTCCGGGTCGTTGACCGCGACGGCCAAGATCTTGTGATCGGGCTTGCCGCTGTCCACCATCGTCATCAGGCCGATCGCGCGGGCGGCCACCAGCGTCAGCGGCGCCACCGGCTCCTGACACAACACCAGTACGTCGAGCGGGTCATTGTCCTCGGCGTAGGTCTGGGGGATGAAGCCGTAGTTCGCGGGGTAATAGACCGCCGAATACAAAATGCGGTCCACGCGCAGGAGGCCCGTCTCCTTGTCGAGCTCGTACTTCACGCTCGACCCCATCGGTATTTCGACCACCGCGGTGAAGATGCTCGGCAATTCCGCTCCGGGCGTCACATCGTGCCAGGCGTGCATGTTTGGGGCCTCCGAGATAATCCCAAAGGTTCGGAGTACCTCACCCCTGGGCTTTGTGCAATCGTTAGCATAGTATTGGCGAAGCGGAACATTGACGAGTCTAGCCACCTCCCCTCTCCCCTGTACTCAGGGGAGAGGGGAGGTGGGTGAGGGGTTGGAGCGTCGCGCAACTGGCGGTTCGTCCCCCTCCCCCCCGACCCCTCTCCGCCTGAATACAGGGGGAGAAGGGAGACCTAATGGAGGATCCAGCCGTGCGTCGATCATTGTTGCTTGCGGTTTTTGCTTCCATGATTCTGATCGTCGGCGTGGCGAGTCAGCCCGTGCCGAACAAGACTTACCTGCTGCACGTGAGCGGCGGCCAGACGCCGACCGACACCGGCACGGATGAAACGCGATTTTCTCTCGAGGAGCATCCGCAGCTCGGCAAAGCGCTCAAGGTCGTGCTCGTCAACAGCGTCGGCGAAACCAAGACTCGCGTCAAGGATTGGACCACCCATCGCACCCTGGCCTTCAACGTCGTCAACGCGGAGCCGGCAACGGTCAACGTAGACCTTACCATCCGGCACGCCCAGACGAAAAACTTCAACACCCGAGTCGATGTGCCGCTCGCCTTGAAGCCCGGCATGAACGAGGTGCGTCTCGCGGTCTCCGGCTTGACGAACAACAACGGCTCGACCGCCGATCTGGCGAATGTCGAACGCTGGTACATCGCGATCAGCAAACAGAAAGCGACGCTGTTCTTCAGCGACTTCTGGTTCGAGGGGGCAGGGGGACCGATCAAGGTGCAGAGCGATCCCGCCCGGCTCGCTCGCATCCGTGCCGCGACGATGCCCAAGATCGACCGCGTCATCGAGTTCAACACGCCCGAAGCCGACGCGATCTGCTCGGCACTTGAAGTCTATCCGGCGGACAATCCGTGGAACCTCGTCATCGAAGATTGGCCGGTGCATCCCAGCTCGAAGAAGATCGTCGATCGCATCGGACCGAAGAAGGTGTTCCGCTACAACGATGACATGAGCTTCGTCATCGTGCCGCCCGATCAAAAGAAGGTGGACGTCAAGATCGTGGGCTACCCCGGCGAATCCGACAAGGGGCCGTTCCCGATTCCGGACAACATGCCCATCGAGGGCTGGCCGTCCGGGTACATGCGCAACCTCAAGCTGAAGAGCCTGTCGCTCGACGACGTACAGCGCGACAAGCTCAAGCAAGGCGGCGATCGCCACGCCATCGTCCTCGATCCGACCAATCGCCTGCTGTATGAGTTCTTCGTGATGAAGAAAACCGACGGCGGCTGGACGGCGGCGCAATCGTCGGTGTTCGATCTCAAGTCGAACAAACTACGCCCTGACGGCTGGACCTCCGCTGACGCCGCCGGGCTGCCGATTTTCCCCGCGGTGGTTCGCTACGACGAACTCAAGCGCGGCATCGTCGAGCACGCGATGCGCGTCACCTTCGTCAAGACGCGCCGCGCCTACGTGCCCCCGGCCACGCACTACGCCAGCAAACTCAAGGATGAGGACTTACCGCGCATGGGCGAGCGTTTTCGCCTGCGCCAGGACTTCCCGCTCAAGGGCTTCACGCCGGAAGTGCAGGCCATTTTGAAGGGGCTGAAGAAATATGGCATGTTCTGCGCCGACAATGGCATCGACTGGGCGATCTCCGTGGCGCCTGATCCGCGCATTCCGGTGCTGCACGACGAGCTGCGCAAGATCAAGGGATCGGATTTCGAGGTGGTGACGCCGCCGGCGGGATATGTGCCCGCGAAGTGACGCATTTGTTTAGCCGCGGGTCGAAGACCCGCGCGGTTATACGAACCGCGGCGAAACAAGGAATCGTTGCAAAAATTGATTCAACACCATCACACCATCCGGACAGAACGATTCGCGCTTCACGCGATCCAGCACGTCCGCCACCGGCGCGAATTCGCCGCGCACGATCTCCTCGGCCTGCAACGCGAACGGCCCATCGTGAGCGAGCCGATACGCCATGCCGTGCGCGAACGTGACTTCATCGGCATATCGAATCGAAAACAACTCGACGGCGTCGGCGTCGATCCCCAACTCCTCGCGAATCTCGCGCCGAACCCCCTCGGCAAACGATTCGCCTGCCGTCAGCACGCCGCCGATGCAGACATCCCAATAGCTGGGGTAGACATCCTTGGTGGCCGTGCGCTGATGGATGAAGAGTTCGCCACGTGAATTGAAGACGAGCACGTAGGTGCAGCGGTGCGGCAAACGTTTCGCGCGCATCGCGCGGCGTGTGACGACCCCGATGGTGTTGCCGGCGTCGTCGATCACATCCACGAATTCGTCGGCGGCGCTCATGCAAATTCCTCTTCGTTTAGCGCTCGCAGGGAAGCGCCGGGATCCCGGCGCTGCCCCGCGAGCGCTAAGCGAATTTCAGTTGGCCGGCCGCAAGATCAACCGATTCGCCGTAACGTCTTCGACCTTCTTACGAGAGTACGCCAGCGGAAAGTACTTTCCCTCGGCCCACAGCGGCGCGAGGTCGGCGTAGTGTGGGCTGCCAAATTGCCCCGACTGGCCGGGAGCGCTCGTCGCCAGGCCCTTGTCCCAATCGGCAAGGTCGAAGACGTGCCGGTAGGTGGCGCCGTGGATCTGCTGGAACTTGTCGTCGTAGCGCGTGTTATTGGGCGTGTTGGCGTCGCCGGTGCGTTCAAAGGGGCCGATGTCAAGCATCTTCGCCAGGCTGAGATTGCCGGAAAGGACGTGGCGGAACGTCACCGAGTGAACGGCGCCCCAGCGCGTTTGGCCGGGGCGCTGGCCGCGTTTGTGGAGTTCGGTCACCGCGGCGAGGAATGTTCTCTGAATGATGTCATCGCGCACGCGCTCTGGATTCTTGCCAAACCATTTTTCGTCGGGATTTTCGAGCGTGTGTAGCAACGTCGGCAGGCCGCTCTTCGCCGCGACTTCCTTGACCAGCTCCTTGGGCGCGTATCGGCCATAGACTTCGCGCTGCAATTCGATGAGCCATTGAGCGTAGATCAAGCCGGCAGGCGTGTCGCGCGATAGTCGACCGTCCCACTTGGCCATGACCTTGGCCGAGTCGTCGTAGTCGGGATTGTTGAAGGCTAATCCTTGAGCGAACCGGGCCAGCTTCACGCCCGGGATCGACACGTCGTCGTGCTGGATGCGCTGGAAGTCTTCGAGCGTGAGTTGCGTCTTGCCATCGAGGTTCGCTTTGACGCGCTCGAAGCGATATAAGGGCGCAAATTCATAGGCGATCTCATGCTTGTAGCCGGGTGGAATGATGTTGTGATTGGCCGTCGCCAGCCAGCCCGTCTTCGGATTGAAGGCCTGGGGGAGTTCGTTGACGTTGCGGTAACCTTGCCATTCGTAGCCGCCGTTGCCTGGAACGGGCAGGAGGCCGTCGTGCTTGGCGCGAATCGGCGTGGCGGCGGCGGCGAGCCAGGCGATGTTGCCGTCGACGTCCGCGTACATAAAATTTAGGCTCGGGATCTTCCAGCGTTCGAGTGCCTTGAGAAACTCCTTGAGGTTGTGCGCCCGGCTGATCGCCAGCCCGGGCAGATACGCCGCGCCGCCGGGGTCGCTGCCGGCCCACTTGAGAGCGAATGCGCGATTGCGTTCCTTATAAATGACCGGACCGTGCCGCGTGTAGTTGAGTTCGACGGTGTATGGAACATGTTTGTTCTTGAACTTGACAATGATTTCGTCGTTGATGGTGATCATTTTCTGCCAACCGTCGCCGACCTTGTACATCTTTGAGTCGTCCGGCTTGGTTTCCTCGACGAAAATGTCCGCCTGATCCGTGCCGACAATCGTGATGCCCCAGGCGATACGCTCGTTGTGACCGAGGGCGACGCCGGGCAAACCCGGTTCGCCCGCGCCGATGACGTTCCAGCCCGGCGCGTTCAGATGGACCAGGTAGCGCAGGGCAGGCAAGGCAATGGCGCGGTGCGGATCGCTGGCCAGCATCGGCTTGCCTGACGCGCTCAAGGCGCCCGAGATCGCCCAGTTGTTGCTCTCACTCTCCGACGGCTTGAACTGCACCGACTTCGATGCCGCCTGAAAGCCCTTCAAAATACGCAGATCGATCCCCTTCACATCGACGACCGGCGCGAAGTCGCGGCGCGGATCGGTCGGCATCAACTGACGCACCTTCTCCAGGCCGAGCTTGTCGATTAGATGGGCACGTACGACTTCGTCGCTGAAATTGCGCGACATGATGATGCCCGACATCCGGCCCAGGATATCTTCCGGCTGCCACGGCTTCGGCTTGAAGCCAAGCATTTGGAACTCGATGGGGAGCCGATCGCCGGTTTCCTTGATCCAGGCGTTGATGCCGTTGGTGAACGCGGTGGCGATCTGCTTGGTGTCGGGCGAATAGCTCTTCCATTCGGCGTCCATGTCGCCGCGGTAGCGAATGAGGCGGGCGAAGGTGTCCCCTTCGATCGCGTCGGGGCCGATGATCTCCGCCATTTCGCCCGCGCCGGTTCGCCGCCAGATATCGAGTTGGAACAGACGATCCTGAGCGGCGACGAAGCCCTGCGCGAAGAAGAGATCGTCCGCGTTCTTCGCATAGATATGCGGCACACCCCACTTGTCGCGCAGCACTTCGACCGGCTCCTTCAGGCCAGGGACGTTGATCGTGCCGTCGATCTTCGCGAGGACCGATTTGGATTTCGCGACGAGGTCGCCGAGCTTGTCTTGCGCGTCGGCGGAGGTTGCAAGGATGGATATAAGAAAAAATGCGAGGAGTGGGTTGCGCATGGTTCACCGGGAGGAAGAATGCAGGAATTCGTTTAGCGTTCGGTTCGCAGCGCCAGGCCACTCAGCGCTGCGAACCGAACGCTAAACAAAGACAGGGTTACGCACGAATCAGTTCCGTCCACAGCGCCTTGTAGAAGCGCATCAATCGCTCGCCGGTGGCTTCATCCGGCATGCCCTGAATTTCGGCCAAGGTGCAGCGATCGTAATTCGCTTCGCGCAGAAGTCGGAACAGTTCGCGATACGGATAGCCGTTGTGCAGCTCGTTGATGTGGCACGACTTGATCCATGGACGCAACAATCGGAAATACTCGGCGACGCTGCCGTTGACGACGTCGGTCGGATTCGAGTTCCAGGTGACGCCGACGCGCGGATGATCGGCGGCCTCCATGATCGTGCGCATGTGCGGCGGATGAGCGGTGCCACGGCCGTGTACCTCGACCCAGATCTCGACGCCGCAATCATTGGCGATGCGGCCGCACTCGTTGAGCGATCGGCCGATCTGCGCAAGCGTGCGTTCGGTCGGCACGCCCGCCGGGAGATCGTTGGGCCTGACCTTGACGCCGCGGCCGCCGAGATCGCGGACGAGTTCGCAGAATTGCCGGCACGAGTCGATGTGGCGGCGCACGACCTGCGCGTCGGGAGAGTGGAACTCGCACACGGTTCCGCAGCCCCAGATCTCGACGTTCGCATCCTGAAAACGGCGGCGCACGTCGCGACGTTCAGCGGCGGTCAAGGTCGGTTCGACGCCGTGGCGGTGCGTCGTGCGCAGTTCGACCGGGCTCAGTCCGACTCCCCGGCAAATACGCAGCAGGGCAGTCAGGTCCCATTGCGCGGCGATGTTGTAAGTGACAATACCTAGACGAAAACGCGCCGCAGCGGGTTGCGCGGGCTGAGCAGGCGGCGTTTGCTGCGCGGCCGTCAGCATTCCTCCCGCTGAAAGGGCTGCGGTTCCGGCCATGAAATCGCGTCGGGAAAGGTCAAGCATTGGCTTTCTCCTTTTTCTCGTAATTGCCGTAAGTTCTTGCACGGTAGAGCGTAGTGACATTTTGTCCGGATTGCAATCAAATCTTGGCGAGATTTCCGACGATGGTTATCCTTATAATGGCGTGTGGGAAAGTCCACGCTTCAAGGAGGCCCCATGAAGAGCAACATCCGCCGACCGTACTTGATGGCCGTCGTCCTGGGCACCGCGCTGGCGGCGCTCGGCAATGAGGCTGCGGCGAGCGCGGCAGAAATCTCACCCGCCGCGATCACGAATATCAGCCGCTACTGCACGGCATGCTGGCGTAATGCGCGGCTGCCCGAAGATCAGTGGAACGATTGCACCCAGGAAGTACTGTGTCGCCTTCTGAAGAATGTGCCGGCGCGTTCGTGGGATCAAGTGTTGGCCAACGAAACCGACGAGCGCCGGGAGTTCGTCCGCGCGATCGACGCCGTCAAGAAGCGATTTCAACGTGGCCGCTGGCAGTCCGCCGGTTTGCCTGAGTTGGTCGCCGATCCACGTACCGACGAGTCGCGCAGCCGCAATGATCAACGTGAAGCCTTCAATCAAGCCGCCCAGCGCGTGCTTAGTGCTCGGCAGCAGCGGATTCTACATCTCATCAGCGACGGGCACAATGTCGCCGACATTGCGAGCGAACTGGCGCTGACGCCGGAGCGCGTCAGCGACGAGAAGTACAAGGCGATCCAAAAGCTGCGCAGTTACTTCTACACCGATTCGTTGAGCTGATCAATCGAGCGATTCCTTCAAACGCGACTCCAATTTCAAGCCCAACTGCGCCAGTTCCTCGGCCGAGTTCCACAGCACGTAATCACCTCCACATCTTCTTTTTCCATCTGCTCAGGCGGCGGCAACTCGTGACCGAGCTGCGCGCTGGCGAGGCGATAGGCTTCTTCCGTGGTGAGATCGGGAATGTCGTAAACTCGGCTCAGTGCGGGTTATTCGAGAGGAACGCGCACGATCGAATGATGTGGGCCAAGGGAATTGAGGCGGCGCTTCCGAAAGAAGCTTCCGCCCGTCACATCAATGCCTCAGGCGCTCGCCTTGGGCCGCCTTGACAACATGGGCATCACGCGGCTGAGTGTCTTCTTCTGACGGCGCTCCAACTTGACGCGCACACGACGCTTCTTGGCCGCCTTGGTTCGGGGTCGTCCGTTCATCGCACGCTCCTTGGTTAGCTCGTCCGTTTCGAGATATTATAGATACGGATCGAGCGCCGATCAGCAAGAGCGCTTCTTGCTCTTGAACGTCTGCAAACGTATCATGCACTCAACCTCGATAAGATTACGGCCGCCGTGTGCGTGAACCCTGACGGCGGTCTTTGCGTATCAGACGGAAGAAGCCTCATTCAACTGGACAAGAAGGCGGCCGGCTCATGGCCAGCAAAGAAATCGTCGTTGAAACGCGAAAGCTCACCAAGATTTACCGCGACTTTTGGGGCCGCGAGAAAAAGGTCGCCCTACGCGCCCTCAACCTCGAAGTCCGCCGCGGCGAGATCTTCGGGCTGCTCGGCCCCAACG